>CAWHFT010000125.1:0-5874 GCA_963828175.1 uncultured Spirochaetota bacterium | reverse complement strand
TACCCGAGGCTTCAAGCGAGAGTCTCGCGCCCTCGAAGAACCAATAAGGCGATAGCACGCCCCGTCCTGCGCTTCGAAGCGCGACGCTCGAAGCCGCCGCGCCGATGTTCAGGTAGACGACGGCGAGTCGCGTCTCGCCGTTCTGGCGGGATAGCCACGTGGCTGTGCCAAGCGAGGCGACCTGTCCTTCGGCCATCCTCCCCCTTTTTTCCGCTCCGAGGAAAACGAAGCGAAGAGCAATTGGGCAGATCGACCCGGCTCGAGCCTCCGCCGATCGTCTCGACGCCTCCTCCAGGGCGAGCGCGATGCCGAAAGCTCCCTCCGAAGAGTCGGCGGCGTCTACCCACGAATTTACCGGCACTATCAACGCGAGCTCGTCGTCGCGAGCGCCCTTAACCTTGGCCTCGACGATCCGCGATGTCGAATACCCGTCCTGGGCGTCGCCGAAATCGCTCGAAGCAGTATCGACTCCGGCGTCGCGAAGGAAGCGCTCGATATAGTCGAAAGTTGCGGCCTCTGCGGCCGAGCCTTCGGCCCTCGATCCCATTGATCGCAGCGTCTCGAGGCAGGCGTCGAAGGAGGGCGGGCTGGGCGATGCGGCGTCGGCGCTAGAGGCGGCGAAAGCCATGACCGCGGTCAGGAGCAAGTAGGCGCAGGCGGCCGCGCGCGAGGCTGTATGGAGCGTCGGGCGCATCTTTGCCACGAATCGAGCATAGGAAGGAGGCATGAGTTCGTCAATACTGTTTACCACATGTCGATAATGACATATACTGCTGAAAACGAAAGGCGAGGGGATGCAAGAGAGGAAGAGCATCATCGATCTGCCGGTCAAGCTCGTGCTTACCGAGGAAGGGACGTCCTTCTTCATCCGCAAGGGCAAGAACCTCAAGAAATTCAAGCTGGCAGACAATGTAGAGGAATATGGCATCATCCTCGACACCTTCACCCCGGCCTCGCTCCAGCGAATGATGCTGGTCGACTACATCTCCAAGGTCGAGATATCCAAGAGCGAGTTCATGTCGACCCGCCAGGAGATCATGGACCTCTCCAAGCTCGTCGTGTACTCGATGCTCTATCGCCAATACGACGCTTACATCTTCGCCCGGGTCCTCTCCAGCGACGTGATCAAGAAATGGAACAGGTTGAATCCGGCCAACATCATCGACGATCGCACGAAGATAAACGACGCTTTCCTGCAGAACGTGCTCAAGGAAAAGGAAAAGGTGCTCCTCGAGATCAAGCAAGAGATTCTAGCCCCTATTTATGCCTATATCAGCAAAAACTCCTCCCTCCTCCCGGAGGAGAAAAACGTGCAGCTACTGCTCTCCGAGAAGTTCCTGAACAACCTCCGTCCATTCACATGGTTCATCATCGCCAAGTTCCGAGGCTCGGACGGCTACGAGCAATTGATCAAGGACATCCGGACGTCCCTAGCCGAGTTCATGGAGAAGTCCAAGATCGCCGAGTACGTGTCGCTGATGATCATCGAGCTGGCGATGAACGCCGAGAATTCCAATCTCAAGCGCGAGGCCAAGGCGATCTTCAAGGGCGCGGTCGACATGAACGCAGTCCTGTTCGACCCGAACGTCAGGCATCAAGTCATCGATTCGCTTGAGCGCCGTGGCGAGCTCGTCTATCTCTCCTGGAAGATCGGCTCGCGAGGCGCGACGGTGGGCATGCAAGGACGGCTGCAGATCACGCTTTACAACAAGGAATCCGAATACCAGACGGTCAAGGAGATTTTCGACGACCGCAAGAGCGCCGATCTCAAGAAGAAGAGCCTTCAGGACTTCTACAAGCAGCTTCCCGAGGGCGAGGCGAATACCGAGCTCGGCCTGTACTACCTCTCCTACCTCTCGGAGGCCTGCGAAAAGGTCAACGTCAAGTTCGAGTCCCTCGTGAATCAAATGACGGGCTCCGACCTCACGGTAATTACGCTCGTCCTAAACTTGTAGACCAGGGCGCCCAATCTGTGAATATTTTTTAATCACTTGCCGCGCGCCTTCGCATACTCGCAAACCTTGACAGCCCATGGCCTTTCAGATACTTTTATTCAGTATTCCACGGTATCAATCGATTTATGGAGGAATAAGCTCTATGGCAAAGTCAAAGTTCGTCTACCAATTCGGCGGCGGCGTCGCCGAGACCAGCGTGACCAGCAAGGACATCCTCGGCGGCAAGGGCGCCGGGCTCATGGAAATGACCAAGATCGGCCTTCCGGTCCCGGCCGGCTTCACGATCGGCATCCCGGCCTGCGAGGAATACTACAAGGCCAAGCGCAAGCTTCCCAAGGAAATCGTCGACGAGGTCAAGGTCGCGCTGGCCAAGCTCGAGAAGGCGGTCGGCAAGAAGCTCGGCGACTCGAAGGATCCCGCTACTCGTATCCGTCCGCTCGGGCGCTGCGCGCTCGATGCCCGGCATGCTCGAGACAATCCTCAACCTCGGCCTCAACGACCAGTCGGTCGAGGGGCTCGCGGCGAAGACCGGCAATCCCCGCTTCGCCTACGACAGCTACCGCCGCTTCATCCAGATGTACTCCACCACCGCCATGGGCCTCTCCAAGGAGCCGATGGAGGAGATGCTCTCCCATATGAAGAAATCGCTCGGCCTCAAGAACGATACCGAGCTCTCCGCCGACAACCTCAAGAAGCTCTGCGCGGAGTTCAAGGACTTCTACAAGCAGAAGAAGGGCCAAAGCTTCCCGCAGGACCCCGTCGAGCAGCTCTGGGGAGCCATCGACGCGGTCTTCGATTCCTGGGAGGCCGACAAGTCCGTCACCTACCGCCGCGTCGAGAAGATCACCGACCTCAAGGGCACGGCAGTCAACGTCGTGCAGATGGTGTTCGGCAACAAGGGCGACACCTCCGGCACCGGCGTCTGCTTCACCCGCGACCCCAACTCCGGCGAGAACGTCTTCTACGGCGACTGCCTCATCAACGCGCAGGGCGAGGATGTCGTCGCCGGCATCCGCACCCCCCTCAAGCTCATCGAGCTCGAGAAGAAGCTTCCCAAGGCCTACAAGCAGCTGACCCAGGTCAGAAAGACGCTCGAGAAGAACTTCAAGGAGATGCAGGACCTCGAGTTCACCATTGAGGACGAGAAGCTCTACATGCTCCAGTGCCGCACCGGCAAGCGCCTCCCCTCAGCCGCCTTCAAGATCGCGGTCGACATGGTGGGCGAGGGCCTCATCACCAAGGCCGAGGCGATCGCGCGCATCACCCCCGAGCAGATCGAGGGCGTGTTCTACCCGATCATCGACGTGGCGGCAGTCGGCCCTGCCAAGCTCAAGGAGCTCAAGGTCGCGACGGGCATCGACGCCGTCCCCGGCGCCGCCGCCGGCAAGCTCTGCTTCAACGCCGCGGATGCGGAGGAAGAGACCAAGAAGGGAGTCAAGGTCATCCTCATCCGCCGCGAGACGAGCCCCGAAGACGTCGGCGGAATGTTCGCCGCGCAGGGCATCCTCACCGCGACCGGCGGCAAGACCTCCCACGCGGCGGTCGTCGCCCGCGGCTGGGGCAAGTGTTGCATCGTCGGCTGCGACGGCCTCGACATAGACGACAAGGCCAAGACGGTCAAGGTCGGCGGCAAGGTCCTCCGGCAGGGCGACGAGGTGACGCTCAATGGGACTACCGGCGAGGTCTTCACCACCGCCCTCCCCCTCAAGAAGCCCGAGCAGACCAAGGAGTTCAAGACCCTCCTCGGCTGGTGCGACGAGATCCGCACCCTCAAGGTCCGCACCAACGCGGACACCCCGCACGACGCCGCAGAAGGCTGTCGAGCTCGGCGCCGAGGGCATCGGCCTCTGCCGCACCGAGCACATGTTCTTCAAGGACTTCAAGAATCCCGCGGATTCCGAGAAGCGCCAGCTCGCCATCCAGGAGATGATCATCGCCGACGACGTCGAGGCCCGCAAGAAAGCGCTCGCCAAGCTTCTCCCCTTCCAGCGCGAGGACTTCAAGGGCATCTTCGAGGCGATGGACGGCCGGCCCGTCACGATCCGGCTCATCGACCCGCCGCTCCACGAGTTCACGCCCAAGGACGACGCCGGCGTCAACAAGCTCGCCAACATCACCGGCAAGAGCCCCGAGCACATCCGGATGCGCTGCGACCAGCTCCACGAGTCCAACCCGATGCTCGGCCACCGCGGCTGCCGGCTCTGCATCACCTACCCCGAGATCCTCGACATGCAGGTGACGGCCATCATCGAGGCCGCCGTCGCGGTCGAGAAGGCAGGCAAGGCCGTCCACCCCGAGATCATGATCCCGCTCACGATCGACAGGAAGGAATTCAAGATCCTCGCCGACCAGACGAGGAGCGTCGCCGATCCCATCATCAAGAAGGCCAACTCCAAGGTCAGCTACATGGTGGGCACGATGATCGAGATTCCGCGCGCAGCCCTGCTGGCCGACCAGATCGCCGAGGAAGCCGAGTTCTTCTCCTTCGGCACGAACGACCTCACCCAGATGACGCTTGGCCTCTCCCGCGACGACGCGGGCCGCTTCCTCCCCGACTACGTCATGTCGGAGAAGGAGGGCGGGAAGGCCATCTTCGCGCAGGACCCGTTCGTCAGCATCGATCAGAGCGGCGTCGGCAAGCTCGTGAAGATGGGGATCGAGCTGGGCCGCTCGGCACGCAAGAACCTGAAGGTCGGCATTTGCGGCGAGCACGGCGGAGAGGCCAGGTCGGTCAAGTTCTGCCACGCCGCGGGCATGAACTACGTGTCCTGCTCGCCCTTCCGCGTGCCCATCGCCCGCCTCGCGGCTGCTCAGGCCGTCATAGAGGACAAGGCTGCCGCCAAGGCCGGCCCGGCTAAGAAGCCCGCGGCTAAGAAGGCCGCCAGCGTAGCCAAGAAAGCGGCGCCGGCCAAGAAGGCCTCGTCCGCGAAGCCGGCCGCCAAGGCCGAGAAGAAGGCACCCTCCGCGGCCGCCAAGAAAGCCGACCGCCAAGAAGCCGGTGGCCAAGAAGCCCGGTGGCCAAGAAGCCGGTGGCCAAGAAGGTTGTCGGCCAAGAAGGCGCCGCGCCAAAAAGTCCAAATAATCGGGAATGTTCGCCTAAAAAGCGAAGGCCGTGCGTCACTGGCGCACGGCCTTTTTGATTAGGACCAAGATTCCGTTAACCGCTTAGCGCTTGTCCGCGGATCGTGTATGGCCGCGCAATCGAGCGCCGAGAGCCGCCACCGCTCATACGCGGATCGCGGCGAGGATCTCCAGAGGCCGGTCCATCGGCACTTCGGCCCCGCTTATCCTCGCCGGCACGAGCCCGTCGAGGCGCTTCTTGTCCTGATAGCCGACGAGGAAGTCGAAGGCAGTCCGACCGGTCTTCGCGTCGGGACGAACGTTGGTCGCCATTCCTTTCCATGAGACATGACAGCCCTCGAAAAGCGCCGGGTCGAGCTTCACCTCGGCATAGCGATGGAGCGTCTTTGATCGTTCGAAAATCGGGCATGCCGACGAAGGCGCGCAGCGAGCTCGCCTTTTCTTTCAATGAAGGGCTCGCGTTCGAGCCGAGAAGGCGATTGATTTCGACGATCGCGGCGTTGTCGCGATAGGCCTGGAAGTAGTCCTTCGCCCGCTCGAAGGAGTCCAGCGCCTGCCTCCTCGGTGAGGATGTAGCGGAAGGTCCCGCCCGTCTGCACGGGCGAATCCCTGTCGGCGCGGCTCAGCGCGACCGCGGCTACTTCGGGTCTGACAATCCTGGGCCGCGTCGCGGCCTCGACGAGGGAGACTCCGAGCGGCCAGGCGAAATAGATGGCCGCCGCCGCGGCCGCGACGATGGCCAGGCGGAGCGCGAGCCGCGGGATCCGTCGGCGGCCCGGGTAGAGCCGCTCGATCTTTCCCGACTCGACCAGCCGGGCGAGCCCCTCGGGGCTGCCTT
>CAWHFT010000124.1:0-15322 GCA_963828175.1 uncultured Spirochaetota bacterium | reverse complement strand
GATACTGGATTTGAACCAGTGACTTCTACCGTGTGAAGGTAGCACTCTCCCACTGAGTTAATCGCCCGCCGCTAGTCGAATATGAAGCTAGCATCCGTGTTTGTCGATGTCAAGGACTGGCGCTTTCATGGTTTTTCCTCGAAACGGTTCACTGGTGTGTCCATATTATTATACACAGGCTCTTTCACAGTAGGTGCATCTTTATGCAAATAACTACCATACATATAAATAATTATTATTGCCACTCATCTTTTAGCTGGCATGATTTTTGCACGAGAAAGAACGGTAAACGATTATGGAATACCTTCCTATAGTACCAAGTAAAGCCGAACACAGTAATCTCGGTTTACCCTCCGAAGAAATCCGAAGGGAAATTGTCAGGAAAGGCATCCACCTCTTCATCGCATTCGTTCCCGGGATTGCTCATCTAAACCTGGGCTTGGCGATGGGTCTTCTATCGGGAGGCGTCCTCTTCTACGCTGCTTGCGAACGGCTCCGAGTCCAAGGTTACTACGTCCCCGGGGTTTCGAGGCTCACTGCCCTAGCTGCGCGTCGGCGCGATGGCAACCGGTTTGTCCTCGGTCCTATCACCCTCGGTCTGGGCGCCCTCCTCTCTCTCCTCCTCTACCCCAACCCTGCAGCCTCGATCGCGATATATGCCCTCGCCTTCGGCGACGGCCTGTCGAGCCTCGTCGGCAAGTCCTTGGGAAGTATCCGCCTTCCTTATACGGGAGGCAAGTCGCTCGAGGGCAGCCTCACCTGCCTGGTCGCTATCTTCATAGCCTCCGTGGCGCTCACTGGCGATGCCAAACGCTCGTTCATCGTGGCTATAGTTGGCACCATCATCGAGGCAGCGCCTACGAAGGACTTCGACAATATAATCTTGCCTGTGGCCGTAGGCGCTGTCGCCACCCTCCTCTTCCAAATCTGAGCCTTCGCATGTCGCTTCCGAGTCCGTCGGGCTATTGCCAAAGGTAATAGGCGTGGAGGCGGGAGACGAACAGCCAAGAACCCGCGACGAGAAGGGCAAACCCCGCGATCATCCAGAGGGGATTCCATTCCGAAGTCAGGAGGCGATGCCCGACGAGCAGGATGGCCGTGCCCAGCGCGACGATTCGATACGAGGCTTCTCCTGTCGAGCGTGCGGCGTACAAAAAGTCCGCGACCGTGACCACGGCGACGACGAGCACCAGGATCGCGTTGATCCCAGCGTAACCAGCCTTGAGCTCGAGAGTCGCCGCGAAGACCCCAGTATTGACGGGCATGGCCGCGGCCAACCCGATGGAGATCGCGAACACCATGGCAGCCGCCATGCCGAGCTTTTCGTTGCGGAAGCCAGCCGCATAAATGCCCGAGGCGAACAGCGAAAGATATCCGGCATACCGAGCGAATAGGAGGGCCTTCGATGCCGCTATCTGCCAGTACACCGACCATCCGCCGGCAGCCAGGTCGAAAATCGAAAGTCTCAGGACCTCGAGCCCGACGCTGAGCACCCAGAAAGAGAAAAAGAAGATCTCGGCGGAAACAGTCTTTCGGAAAGAGTAGAGGATATAGCCTAGGAGGAGCGCCGAGTATAGAGCGCATAGGCCAATCCCAGCCGCGGCCAGGTACTGCGATGAAAAGATGGCCGATCCGAGGCGAAAAGTCCCGAGGGCATCTGCCTTGACTAAGAAGGCGGGACTCCTTTCGGCTTGCGACAATCGCAGGTACAGAGGGAAGAAAAAGACGAAACAAGAGCACGATGTGAGAAAAAGAATCCAATAGGTCCGTCGTCGGGCGGCAATAGTCACGCCTCAGAATAATACAAGATCGATGCCTTTGGCTTGCAGAAATTTCTGAAGAGATATATATTCTCAATGACCATTTATGCCTTTTTGGTCATTGAGGTATTATGCCGCGAGCTTTTACAGATCCGGAACGCGAGAAAATCCGAAATCGCCTCATCGCCGCGGGTAAGAAAACGATAAACCGACTAGGGACGAGGCTTCTGGCCGTGGATGACATCTGCAGAGAGGCGGGGATTTCAAAAGGAAGCTTTTACTCATTCTTTTCTTCAAAAGAAGAATTTCATCCTTTCAATCTTCGAATCCTGGGAGGGCTACTACCGGGAAGCCCTGATCCGCGAAGTTTCAGAAGGCGGCGGAACCGCGCGCCAAAAAATCGAGCGGTTTTTCATCGGCGCGCTCGAAATCCTGGAGCGCGAACCGGGGCTTGCGCGGATGAGCTTCGGCGAGATTGAACAATTGATGGAAGGTCTCCCGCCCGAGAGGATCGCCAAGCATCAAGAAAACGACCAGAAGGTAATCGAGAGGACCTTCGCCGAATGGGCCGAGCATGGGCTCGTGGATCCGCTAGCGCTGTCGGCCATCCCGGGGATCATCAGTGCGCTTTTTATCATAGTCATACATAAAGACGATTTTGCGCCCGGCTTTTTCGAGCCGGCAGTCAGGTTGATAGCGGAAGCTCTAGCGATGCGGCTCTCAACGCAGCCGAAAGGTGGAGAATCATGACAAGCGCGATCAGCGCTCACGCTCTAGCGAAGGATTTCGGAAAGGTCAAGGCCGTCCGCAAAGTGGACCTCGAAGTCCAGCGAGGCGAGATTTACGGCTTTCTCGGACGCAACGGCGCCGGGAAAACGACGACGATCCGCATGCTCCTCGGGCTGATACGCCCCGGAGCCGGCGAGATAGCCCTCTTCGGCGAGCCGGTGCGGGAGAAGCGACTCGCCGCCCTAGCGCACGTCGGCTTTCTCGTAGAGTCGGCGAGCGCCTACCCGAACCTGACGACGAGAGAGAACCTCGAGCTGCAGCGCAGGTTGACGGAAGCGCCAAAAGGATCTGTCGAGAAAATCCTCGGGCTCCTCGGGCTCGAGGAATACGCGGACAGGAAGAGCGCCCACCTTTCGCTCGGGAACAAGCAGCGCCTGTCGCTGGCGCGCGCCCTCGTCCATTCGCCCGAGCTCCTCATCCTGGACGAGCCCGCGAACGGCCTCGATCCCTCGGGAATAGTGGAGATTCGCGGCTTGCTGCGCCGTCTCGCCGATGCAGGCACGACGATCTTCGTGTCGAGCCACATACTCGGCGAGGTCGATCAGCTCGCGGACAGAGTCGGCATCATCCACAAAGGCATTCTCGTGGAGGAGTTCGGCCGCAAGGCGCTCGGCGCCACGAAGCGGCTCTATATCGAACTTGCGGTGGATCGCGCCGAGCCAGCCGAGGGGGTCCTCAAGGAAAGACTCGGCCTAACGGGGATCTCTCGGACCGGCGAGAACGTTTTTCGCATCGCCGATGAAAAGGCCAGTTGCGCGGAGATCGCGCGCGAACTCGTGAAAGCAGGCGTCGGCCTCGAGCGGCTCCTCCCGGTTGAAGAAAACCTGGAAGAGCATTTCATGCGGATAACGGGAGGGCAGACATGACTTTCATGAAGGTACTCGCCGCGGAATTTCTCAAGCTGAGGCGTTCGCGGATGACCTGGATTTCATTCGTGTTCTATGCGTTCTTCGGGCTCATGGCCTGGTTCGTCGTATGGATGGTCAAGAACCCCGAGGCGGCGCGGAACCTCGGCCTCATCGGCCAAAAGGCGAGCTTCGCACTCAACGGGCTCTCGGCCGATTGGAAAGGCCTTTTTACGATGTTCGCCGAGCTGGGCGTAGTCGGAGGCATGATCATCCTCTCGCTTATCGTGATCTATGTCTTCGGCCGGGAGTATGTCGAGGGAACGGCCAAGAACATGCTCGCGCTTCCCGTGCCTCGGGCGTACTTCGTCTGGGCCAAGCTCTGCGTGACCATTTTGTGGTATGCCCTGCTCACCGCCTTCCTCATTGCCGAGTGCTTCATGATCGGCGGATTGCTCGGGCTCGGGGCTGCTCCGACCGCTCTCGCAGCGAGTGAGATAGGGAACCTGCTCGTGGCGTCCGTACTGGTGCTGGCTCTCCAGCCTCTCGTCGCCTGGGTGACCGTCCTGAGCGGCGGCTACCTCGCGCCCTTTGGATATACGCTCGCCACGCTGCTTATCGGAAATCTCATGATTCACACGGGATGGGCACGGTGGGTCCCATGGTCCATTGTCGCCGTCTTGGGGGGCATGGCCGGTCCCCGTCAGGAGGACGTCATCCTCGGAAGCTGCCTCGTGCTCGTCGGTACTTTCGCGATCGGGGTCGCAGGCACGGTCCTGCACCAGTCCATGGCCGACAACGTGCAGTAGCGCCCAACTCATATTCGAACGGAGGCGTTATTCTATTTCCCATAAAGTCGTCCCGGGCCCTGGCCGATACTGTGGGAAGGAGAGCGCCATGAAGAAACGTAGCTTGTTCGCGGCGGCATTATTCCTCGCAGCCATCGCCCCGGCCTTCGCGGGCGATGTCGCTACGTTCGTGAATCTCGGCTTCTCTCCCGATTCCGCCTACTTCATGTTCGGCCAGTACGGCATCGATCAAATCGCAGGCAAGCCCTACGCCGAAACCTACCTCGTCGACAACAAACGCAACGACTTCGTCGACAAAGGCGTCTCTCGGAAGACCTTCGATGCCGCGCTCGAGCCCGGCCAGGACGCATCTGGCGCCCTGTTCGCCCTCGTCGGCGACGAACTGACCCTCGTGAAGAAATACAAGATCGACCATGTTCGGCCGGGGCGCCTCCTGTATGTCCTCATGGATGGACAGGAACCGCCCGCGAGCCTCTCGTTTCGCGATTTCAAAACCGGGGCCTCGCTGGAAGTCTCCTTGAACCAAAGCTCTTCCGAATCGAAGGGGAACATGTCTTCTTCCTTCGGCATCGCCCTCTCCTATACTTCGAAAGAGGGGGCGGTCAAGCGCGTCGTAGGCGGCAACCCGGACATCAAGCGACAGGGCGTGAGGGCGTACGTGATCCGCAGGATCATCGCGGCGCCCGACGAGAAGACTTTGGTCTTCATCGTCGAAAAGCGAATGGTCGACAAGGGCGACCCCGCCGTCCGCTACATGGTCGAGGCGCTCAAGTTGCCTTGACCGTGCCAGTTAACCTGTAGGTAGGCCCCGAACCCGGAACCGCTCGCGCGGTCTCCGGGGGAGGGGCTAGTTTTTTTGATGCAGGGCTGGCGGATGCTCATTCTCTTCGATGAAGTTCATTTTTTCTTGCCTTTTTTCTTATGTCTCTTCCCGCCCGTCGTTTCCGCGGGTGCGGCGTCCCCGAGCGAGTCCTGGGGAGCGCCCTCGGGGCTTTCGCCAGGCTCGCCGACCCCGCCGGCCAGCGCACCCGGATAAATGCGCGGTATCCATTTTTGGCTGTCTATGGGAGGCCTGGCGTACTTGCCTGCCTTCTGCCTGGGCGGCATCTCGATTGGCTCGGGGGTCAGGTCCTCGTAGGGAATACTCTTCAGCAGATGCGTAATGACATTGAGCCGCGCGCAATACTTGTCGTCGGCGTCGACGACGTGCCACTGGCTGTCGGGTATGTCGGAGAACTCGAACATGTCGTCCTTGGCGCGCGAGTAGTCCACCCACTTCGAGCGAGCCGTCATGTCCATGGGCGATAGCTTCCAGCGCTTGGCCGGGTCGTCGAGCCTGTCCTTGAATCGGGCTTCCTGAACGTCGTCGCTCACGCTGAACCAGTACTTCAGGAGGATGATGCCGGAGCGGATCAGCATGCGCTCGAACTCGGGGACCGAGCGCGCGAACTCCTTGTACTCGGCCTCGGTGCAAAAGCCCATCACGCGCTCGACGCCGGCGCGGTTGTACCAGCTGCGGTCGAAGAAGACCATCTCCCCGCCGGCGGGAAGCTGGGCGACGTAGCGCTGGAAGTACCACTGGGTCTTCTCCTTTTCGGTGGGGACGCCCAAGGCGGCTATCCTCGCGTAGCGCGGGTTGAGACCTCCCGTGATGGCTTTGATCACTCCGCCCTTGCCCGCCGCGTCCCGCCCCTCGAAAAGGGCGACGACCTTGAGGCCCTTCGCCTTGACCCACTCCTGCAGTTTGACCAGCTCGACAGTGAGCCTGTCCAGCTCGTCGAGGTAGCCCTTCTTCTTGATTGCCGATGTTTCACCCATGGTTCGCTCCCAAAGAAAGTGTAGCCCAGGCTGAGGACGAATGCGATAGCGATAATTTGCTTGTCGCGCTCGGTGTACTGGCTCTCGACGATGTCCAGTGACGGCAAGGGGGAGCGCTCGTCTATGGGCCTCGCTCCTTTTTTCGCTATTCAGATTTTTTCCGAGATTCCACTTCACATGTTCGCCTCGGCCGCCTCCGAGACGATGAGCTCGAGCACCTTCTCTGCCACCTGCTCAGGACTGTCGACTCCGGTCGACCTCGAGGCGCCGCCGCTTACGGCGGAGCGGGCGGAAGCCGGCCGTGCGCCTATCGCGTTTTCGCCGAAGCGAGTCGCGGTCATCCTGGGGTGGAAGACGCTTACTACGATCTTGTCCGCGGACAGCTCGGCCCTCGCCGTGTACGAGAGAGCGTTGAGCGCGTACTTGGTCGAGGCGTAGGCGCCGAGCGAGGGAAAGGCGTTCTTGGATACCATCGAGCCGATGTTGACGATCATCCCTCCACCGGCCTTGCGCATGAGCGGAACGACGAGCTGCATCGCTCGAAGGGGCCCATAGACATTGAGTTCCATGGCAGCCTTGTACTGTTCGATGTCGACGGCCTCGATCGGGCCATACATCCCCTGCCCTGCGTTGTTCACGAGGATATCGACGCGGCCGTGCGCGCTAATCGCCGCATCGACCATCGCCTTGACGTCCTTGGCCACACGCATATCGGTCCGAACCACGACGGCTTCCGGCAACTTCGCGGCCAAGGCCTTGAGCTTATCCTCCGAGCGCGCGGCAAGCACGAGCTTGGCGCCTTCCGCGGCGAGCGCCTCGGCCAGCGACTTGCCGATTCCTTCCGATGCCCCAGTGACTATGACGACTTTGTCTTTGATGTTCATGGTAGCTCGAAAGATACTGCCCCCGGCGAATCTGCGCCACCCCGCTCATGGTATATTCAAGGTATGAAAGCCGAACCCGTCGCGACCGAGGGTCGCGACCGCGGCCTCGACGCATTTCGCGGCCTGGCCGTCATAACCATGGTCATCGCCAATTTCCTGGCCGAAAAGACGATAGTGCCCGCCTTCCTGAAGCATGCCCCGGACATCGGCCTGACGGTGATCGACCTCATCGCTCCGTTCTTCGTGGTCGCGATGGCCGTGCCGTTCAGGGATTCTTACGAACGGAAAGTCCAACGCGACGGCGCGGCCTCCGCCGCGTGGGCGACGGCGAGGCGCTACCTTGCCTTGATCGGCATCGGAGCCATCCTCTCGGCTGGCCAATCCTTCGCGCTTCCCGCCGGCGGCATGGTCGACTGGGGCGTCCTGCAGGCCCTTGGAATAGCGGGCCTGGCCCTCTTGTGCGCCGTCGGGCTGCCGCCCCTGGGCAGACTCGCCGTCGGCCTCGCCCTGATGGCGGCGTACCAGCTTCTGCAGCCGTGGACCGCGGCTCTCGTGCTCTCGAGAAGCCACGGCGGCATGATAGGGGCAGTCTCCTGGGCGGCGATGGTCCTCGTCGGAGAGGCCGTGGTCGACCTCGCTCGGCGGCGCGCCCGAGTCTTCCTTCCGGTCGCTGGCGTCGTCATCGGACTGGCCGGGATCGCCCTCTCGATTGTCGCGCCGATCTCGAAGAATCGCGTATCCGTGAGCTACACGATGATAAGCCTCGGTTTTTCCCTCGTCCTGCTGGCCGCCTACAAGTTCGCTTTCGCAAAGCGCGGCCCGCGGTCGGGTCCCGTGGAAATCTGGGGACGCAGGCCCCTCGCCTTGTACCTGGCGCACCAGCTGGCGCTCGCCTTCTTCGTCCTGCCGGATTGGCCATGGTGGCACGAGTCCTCGCCGCTCTGGCTCGTCCTCGCGCAGCTCGCGCTCCTGATGGCCGGGCTCAACCTGCTCGCCTACGCGATGGAACGCAGGGCGATACAATTCAAGCTATAGCGAAAGAAAGCCATGTCGATATGGTCCGCCCTGGTACTGATAACCCTCTGCGCCATCCTGTGGGACATAAGCGTCGTCTTGCAGAAGCTGGCGGTCGACGACCTTCCCCGCATAGCTTTCGGCCGGACCTTGCCGTCGAGCATCGCATCCCTCCTTAAGTCAGGCCGCTGGGCCGCCGGCCTCGCGGCCTCGGCCCTGGGCTGGGGCCTGTTCGCCTTCGCGCTCGTCTACATTCCGGTATCCATCGCGCGCGCCATACAAGGCTCCGGGTTCATAGTACTCGCCTTTTTCTCGCTCGCTTTTTTGCACCATCGGCTGACGGCCCGCGAATGGATCGGCGTGGCGCTGGTCGCGGCGGGCATCGTCGCCTTGGGCATATCCGAAGATTCATCGCGGAATCATCAGGAGGCGATTTCGCTCTTTCCGCTCCTCGTCGCGCTCGGCGCCTGCCTTATCGCCTGCGCCGGCGCCTTCATCATTCCTGCCCTCCTAAAGTTGCGCCTGCAGAAGGTGATCTCGTTTTCCGTGATGGCCGGGATTCTCCTCGGGATCGGCGACGTCGCGACCAAGATCGTCATCATTCTCCTGCAGCGAGCCGGCTTTGGCCCCGCGGCCGTCATCGCCAGTCTCGGCCTGATCCTCGCGTACGTATCCGGCTTCCTCCTTCTTTCGCGTTCGTATCAGCACGGCCGCGCCATTCTAGTCACCGCTCTGTCCGATCTCGCCTCGCGCCTGGTCGCGATCCTCCTCGGAGTCGGCGCCCTCGGCGAGACGCTCGCGGAAGATCCTCTCATGCGGGATATGGGGCTTGCCGGCTACGCAGGCATCATCGTCGGAGTGGTCTTGCTCTCGAGGTTCTCCGGAGAGGAAATCGCCGCAGGACTGGCGAGACCGAGAGCCCCCTCAAGCTCGGGCGCGCAGATCCTTGGCCAATCGGAGGAAACGAAAGGAGCCGTCCCGGCCGAGGTCGATCGCGACTCGTGACGTGAAGCGATAGCCCGCGCGGCCGTAGAAGGCCAGAGCGTCTTCGTTGGCTTCCTCGACGTCGAGCACCATCTGGGGCGAGCTTCGACGCGCGGCTTCCGCCTCGCCCGCCGAGAGCAGCGCGCGGCCTGCGCCGAGCCCTCGATGTTTCGGGGCCACGGCAATGTTCGATAGATAGAAGTCGTCGGGCTTCAGACCTTTCAAGGCTTTGCCCGCCCGAGCGAGCCGCGGGAAAAGAGCCAGCGCTCCGAGTCCATACCAACCGAAAAGCAAAGCAGCGGTCCCGAGCTCCTCGGCCCGAGTCTCGGCAGCGGTCGATCCGACCATGGCGCCGATGGGGCCTCCGGTTTCCTCGGCGATCACCAGCGTCTTGTCCGAAGAGTACGGATTGGCGGTCCTCGACTGGAGCCGGCAGATGAGAGCGGAAACCGCCTCGCCGAAAAGCGCGGGCAAGAGCCCGCAATCGGACATGAGGATGAGCTCGGCGACCATGGCGCTTTCGGCGGGCGTCGGGGAACGGACTGCGTACATCTGTTATGAATCCGCCTACTTGATCCTCGAGGCGATAAGGTCGAACAGTTACGCGCGTCGAGGGATCGACATCAGCTTATCGGCGGGATCGTCAGGAACAGGCCCGCGAGCGCGACAACGACGCCCACCAATGCGGAGTAGAGACCGATAAGGCTGGCTTTCCTGCGATCTTTCAACCGGAATTCCGCTTGCTCGACCGTATCGGTCTGCCCGACGTCGGCGCGGAAGTTGTACACGCCCCGCGAGCCGAATCCCGCGCAAAAATGCAGGGCGGCCTGAAGAAAGCCAGTCGCGCCCATGGCCGCGGGCAGGAAGAGAAACAGGCGCCAGGGAGCGGGAACGCGAAAGAGCCAGAACAGCGCCCAGAGCGCGATGGTCGCTATCAACCCGTACCAACCGAACTGCCGTCGCTTCTTGATCTCCGCCTGACCGATATTGCAGACGCCGGGAACATATTCCGAATGAGTGGCCATTTTCATCTCCATAGCATGGAAATTACTTCTATCCGCTCACCTCGTCCACGCGTTTCGACTCCGTGGTAATCGGCCAGGCCGAAGGCCGTTCGTGGGACGGCTCGTAGACCCCGAGTTTTCCGCCGCCGGGCAGAGTCACCTTCGTGAGCCTGCCCCAGCGCTCTTCCTGGACTCGGCTGCACTTTATCCCGCGAGCCCGCATCTCCTCGACGAAAGCCCCGATGTCGTCGCAGATCAGGTAGAGCTCGTGGAGGTCGTTCTTCGCGTGCGGATGCACGGCGAGCTCGGCAGGCGGCAAGGCGAAGATGAGCCATCCATCTCCGACGTCGATGCCCTTGAGCCCGAGCACGTCGCGGAAAAAAGTTCGATCCGCCTCGGGATTCTTGCTGTAGACGATTGAATGCACGCCCGTTATCACGACGGCCCTCCTTTTGACACGGAGTTCCACGGGATGATTCTCAACGCAGCTCTTTGCGGATTACCAGCTTCAAGCCCGACCACAACTCGCTCACGGCGCAGACTTTCACGTCGACGAAGCCCAAAGGCAATGCGAGTCCGCGTATGGTTCCATCGGTGATATCAGTAGGTACCTTCGAGGCTTTCTTTGGCCACGATACCCAGACCACCCCGTCGGGCTTGAGCGACTTCCGCAATCTCACGAGGTCGGCCCCCAAATCCGCCTTCCGTTCGCAGAAAAGGTGGACGATGGCCGTCTGCCTGGTTACTTCCTTCTCGAAAACTACCCCTAAAGGGATGGGCTCGAGCATTCGAGGATAATCCGCCGGCGCGCGCATTGCGCACATGCGCACGCCCTCGGCGATTCCGAGTTTCGCTGCCAGCGGAGGACCGGGCAGGAGCGCTTTCACACTTATCGCTGCCTCCACGGGGATGTTCGAGGCATCCATCTCGGAACATTGCGCTTGTATTCGAGATACTCTTCCCCGAATCTCTTTTCCAATCCGGGCTCTTCCGAAAAACGGAAATAGAGAGTGTTGATGATGAAGAACAGCGCCGCCAAGATGTAAATGCCTACCGACTCGAAGGCCACCGCCTCTCCGAGCAGGACGACGAGGAGACTCAATATCATGGGATTCCGGACGAATCTATAGAGACTGACGACGACCAGCTTCTTGGATGGATCCCAGGGCATTATCGTGCCGTTCCCGATCTTTATTATCAGGCGGAAGGAGAGAACGGCGAAGAACGCTCCAATAAGGAATACGATCCCTCCGAGAATCGCAGTACCCTGGCGAGGGGAAAATGGCAAACCCGTCCTCGCGTCGCGATGCTCTATCAACAGATAGGGAACGACGACGCACAGGACGATCGGCATGATGAACGAGCTCGCGTGCCGCAAAAAACGTTTCATACGTCAGGCTGGGACAAGCTGCCCGACCACGTCGGCCGACGAGACGACGCGCGCGAAGGCGAACCGGAAATTGTCCAAGGCCGCCTTTTCAGCCTCCTCGAAGAACGCAACCGTCGTTTCGACTGGGACGAAGACGTTGTAATCGCGGTAGAACGCGTCCCGGACGGTCGACTCGACGCAGATGTTCGTCGCGATGCCGCACACGACTAGGCAGTCGGCGTTTATGGACCGCAAGACGTTCTCGAGCTGGGTGCCGTAGAAGCCCGAGAACCTGAATTTGTCCACGATGATGTCCCTCGCGGTCGGCTTCAGCTCCGGGATGATCTCGCTGTCCCACGTCCCCTCTTTGCAATGGCCCAGCTGCATGATCGGCGGGAACACCTTGTCGATCAGACCCGAGTCCAGCCCGTCCGCTCTGTGTACGTGGCGGAGATAGATCACCGGCCTGCCCCGCGCCGCGAACTCCGCCTTGAGCTCGGCAATCGGCCCGATGACCCTTGTGGCGCGCGATGTGTCCAACCCCATCCGGGACAGCGAGCCCTTCGGATCCAAGAACGCGTTCTGCATGTCGATGATGACCAAGACCGACCTTTCGCGCACGAACGACAAATCCTTTTTCATCTGCATTGTTGCTCCCGCCGTTATACTATACCGTATCCGTGGAGGAGATACGAATGATTCTCAATCAAAGCGCGAACTACCGTAACTACATGGCTCTAGCGGCGTACTCCCGCGGGTGAAGCGTGAGATACAAAGACCTGAGCGTCAGGCTCGACGACATGATAAACATGATCATCATCACCCTCGATGCGCGCGATCCCTATACCTATTCCCATTCCGAGCGGGTCGCGGCCCTTTCGGTCCTCATCGCGAGCGGCATGGGATTCTCCGAGGAGGAGATCGAGAAAATTCATATCTCCGCCCATCTCCACGACATCGGCAAGATCGGAGTCCCCGATATCGTCTTGAATAAAGAAGGGAGACTTTCCAAGGAAGAGCTGATGCAAATGCAGTCCCATTCGTTGATCGGATTCAATATCCTGCACAAGATCGACTTCTTCAAGGAAATCGAAGTTATTATCCTGCATCATCACGAGAGGTACGATGGGGATGGATATCCGGACAACATCAAGGGAGAGGAAATTCCCATAGAATCGCGAATCATATCCGTGGCCGATTCCTTCGATGCGATCACTTCGGATAGGACGTACAGGAAGGGCAGCAGCTACAGCGAGGGCATAGTGGAAATAAATAAACACGCTCGCGACCAATTCTGCCCGACAGTCGTAGAATCCTTTAATTCGATTAATGAAAAGATTGCGCCGCTCCTCGATACGATCGAAAAGGTCAATATCCAGCACACTGCC
This sequence comes from uncultured Spirochaetota bacterium, assembly GCA_963828175.1. GTDB lineage: Bacteria > Spirochaetota > Spirochaetia > Treponematales > Rectinemataceae > UBA1306. Next base: position 2,658 of record CAWHFT010000124.1, on the reverse strand, counting down.
TTCGTCGGCCACGAGGATCTCATCCATTCGAGAAGAGTGCTCTGATAACTCAGGTAGGCGGCAAGGCCGTCCGTATCCGTATCGAGGCGCGGGAGGCAGATCGTGCGCAGCCTGGTTTTTCGCGGGCCCGGCAAAATGGAGCTGGTCGAAGGAGCGAAGCCCGAGCCGGGCCCGGGCGATGTACTCGTCAGGATGAAGTACTGCGGCATATGCGGGAGCGACGTCCACAACTACCGCAACGGCCTCTCCATACCGGCCGGCACGGTCATGGGCCACGAGAACGCGGGAATCATCGAGGCCACCGGCCCGGGCGTCGTCGGGACTTCCCCCTCGGAATGCGCGTGATCGTGAATCCCCTGGCCCGTTGCGGGCGCTGCTATTGGTGCGCGCGCGGCGAGTTCTCCCTCTGCCAGACCGCCTTCGCCGAGGAGATCGGCTTTCATCCCGAGCATCCGGGCGGATTGGCCGACTACCTCTTGATACGCCACCCAGAGGCGATGCTCCTCGAAATACCCGCTTCGGTCGGCATGAACGAGGCCGCGCTCGCCGAACCCCTGGCCACATCGCTGCACGCCCTGCGCCTCTCGCGCTTTCGTGCGGGCGATGCCGCTCTCGTCCTCGGGGCCGGCATGATCGGCCTCGGCCTCGTGCGCTTCCTAAAGCTCGCCGGGGCGGGGCGCATCGTCGCGCTCGAGCCTTCGGCGCATAAAGCAGCTCTGGCTCGGGACATGGGCGCCGATGAAGTCATCGATCCCTCGCGCGGCCGCGAGGAAAGCCTTCAAGCCCTCCTTGCCGAGAGCGAAGGACTCGGCTTCCCCCTGGTCTTCGAGTGCTCGGGCGTCGCTTCGGTCTTTCAGGACGCGAGCCGCTACGCAAGAAAGGGAGGACAGCTCGTCCTCGTCGGCTTTTGCGAGAGCGAAGTGGGCGTGCGACCCCTCGATTGGATCCTAAAGGAGCTCGAGGTGAAGGCCATCCTCGGATATTACGACGAGTTCGCGGATGTGATCGAGGCTCTCGAGCGCAAGCAAATCCCAGCCGACTCCTTCATCACGGATATTGTCTCGCTGGAGAGGGCCGAGGAAGACGGCTACCGGCGGATACTGCGCGACGCCGACCCGATCAGAATTCTGGTGGATATGGAGAAGTAGCCTTCGGTTTTTTTTGTTTTCAGCCTGAAAATTTTCGTTCTCAGCCTCAAAATGGTCTATTTCTAGTCTCAATCGCCGGACTCTTTTGTCGACAAACTACGCTACATCGTTATAAAAGGGAGGCGGGACAGTTGGATACGCGCGGTATATATGGCGATATACATCATCCGTCTTTGACTTCACTTCATTCTCGTCATATTTTTCGGCAGGCAGGCCCGTCTCGCCATTCCAGAGATAGTCGCGAATCGCTGTGCTTCGAGCTGCTCAGGAGGCGGGAAGGTCCGGATCGCGGTCGGTGACGATAACCGAACTCTTGTACGCCGAAGCGTGGACCAGGAGGCTCGGCGCCCCGGGAAGCCCGCCAGTCGACAGGTTTTCCAGGCTTCCCTTGAAGGCGCTGCCTTCGAGCTCGATTCTGTACTCCGGTGGAACAATAATGGCCACCCGGCTCTTATACGCATTGAGATCGATGACGGTTTCCCTCGCGCTCAGCACGGCTTGGCGCAGGTCGAGGATGAGCATGCCCTTGTACACGCGCGACCGGAACACGGCCGGCACCGTCCAGGCGCCGTTCTTGCGGACCGTGGACTTGTAGACATTTTCGTCCTTGCGCCGCCGCCACCAGGGGGAACGAATCGCCATGACTGGTGCCGCCGAGGCGGGCGCGGGCAGGTCGCTCACAAGGTCGGTCAGGTCGACCTTGACCACGGCGCCGAGCGCCCGGTCGATGCGCTCTCCGAGCTCGTGTTCGCTCAGTTGACCCCGGATGTAGGCTTCCTGCAGGCGGCTGATCGCGTGCTCGCGTTCGAAAGTAGAGACGCGATGCTGGATATCGGGAAGGGTTTCCATGGGAGGAAGTATACCGCTAATCGTGCAGGGGGAGTCGCGGGTCTGCTCGCGACGACGCTCGAGCGGCAGCAGGACTCCCCGGTGCCGAGGTATTGTATCGCCATCCTTGCAGAGACCGCGGCGGGGCGCGGGCGAACGCAGCGACACTTCTCGTCGATGACGTAGGGCGGCGGGTGTCCCGCGAACCGCGGGCCTCGCGGCGCCCAAACGGCGGGACCGGGTATATGCGGCCGGCGACGCTGACCGAAGTCGACCTCGTCCTATTGCGCGCTCTCGCCAATACAGACATCGAAGGAGCAAACGAACGCTATCTAGCAGCCAAGGGGATTCAGGAACAGCCCGCTTGGTTTGAACACCTCGCCTCTTTCCCAGCCTTGCAGATTTTGGCACTACGCGAAGCCGGGGATCCGATGGACGCGGTTGACGACCCCGGTCAAAAAGCACTGCTGGCGGAGGCTTTGTTTCGCGAGACGCGAATGACCGTGGAGGGAGCCCTGCAAGAGGTCGAGGGGAGTTCAATTGAAAGCCGACAGCGCGAGCTGCGCGCTCAGATTGCTGAGGCCGCACGACGCGGCGATGACGCCCAGCTTGCAGTGCTGACCCAGCAAAAGCTGGATCTGGATCGGGCGCTGAGGCAGTTGCACGGCCACAAGCCGCTGAA
>CAWHFT010000123.1:0-15320 GCA_963828175.1 uncultured Spirochaetota bacterium | reverse complement strand
CTCCAGCCTTGTGTTCCGCTCTTTGCCCAATAGAGTCTTCCACTCTCCGCCAAGCTCATCCTCCACGCCTCGCCGAGCTGGGCATCATCGTTCGCGCGCAATGCGGCATTCGCCGCCCGGCATGCCGCGTAACCTGAAGCAATGGCGCTACGCCTGGTGAGTGATCTTCGCCTCATCGATGATCGAGCGGCCCTGCGCTGCGCCTTCGAAAAGGGTCAGAAGGCATACGCGGTTGAATTCGCCGCGGGATACCAAGGGACAAGCTGTGGATTATCCGGCTTCGGCGCCATCGAAAAGACCGGCGTGGGCCTGCGGCGCGAACGATGGCATGGTCGACGTACTCGGCAGGATCCTTGAGCGAGGCCCGAGAACTCGACCCCGGTGGCGGACTCGCTGATCGACCCGACGCGAGGCATTCATCCTGCAAGGTCTCCTTGAGCTCGGGCTGGCCGCAGAGGACGAAGGTGATCTTCGATTTCGAATCGGAATCGAAATTGACGAGGTTCTTTACGGAGAGGAGAGCGGACTCCGTCATGTCCTGTCGTCATCGATTGCGACCACGGGCTTTCGAGGCTGCTCTCGGCGACTGACTTGAAGTCGAGGCGGGGGCCTTGGCGTGATCCCAGGCGGCGACCACGAGGAGCGAGAGCGGATCGACTTCGACGAGGTCGGCGGCAGAGAGGCCGAGTCCGCGGAGGTAGATCGGAGAGAAACGATTGGTATCGAGGGCCGAGATGAAGGACCTGAGCGCCACGGACTTGCCCGATCCGATGGGGCCCAAGACGGGAGAGTGTCCTGGCAGAGGAGAGAGAGAGAGAGAGAGAGAGAGAGAGAGAGAGAGAGAGAGAGAGAGAGAGAGAGAGAGAGAGAGAGAGAGAGAGAGAGAGGAGAACTCAACCCTTCTTGTGGAAGGGCCATGCGTGCGAAGCCGTAACGGGATGGGGCCTTGGTGGATGGTGGTGGGACGATGAGGAGGAGGCGCGACCCAATGAATCCGAATACCACGATCTATTTCAGCAGGCTCCTCGGCTCGAAGCTCTTCGGCGAGGCCGACGACATGGTCGGCCGACTGCGGGACCTCGTCGTCGACGTCGGCCACCAGCGCCCAAAATTGGTGGCCGCATCCATCTCCACTCGGGAGGGCGCGAGGCTGATAGACTTCGGCCCCTGCCGCGTCAGGCGCGTGGAAGGCCGTTATTCCATCGTCGCCTCCTCGCTCGAGGACGCTTCCCTGTCGCCCGAGAACCTGCTGTACCTCAAGAAGCACCTTCTCGATAAGCAGATCGTCGACGTCGACGGGCGCAAGCTCGTACGGGTCAACGACCTCGTGCTCGATTCGGGTCAAGCGGGGAGCTACCTCGTGGCCGTCGACGTCGGCATCGAGGGGTTGTTCCGCAGGCTGGGCGTCGCCAAGCCCCTTTCGAGGCTGCTCAAGGCCTTCAAGAAATCGCTGCCGAGCAAGTTGATTCTCTGGAACGAGGTCGAGGCCGTCGATTTTTCGAGCACCCAGATCAAGCTGTCCAAGGCCTATTCCAAGCTCGACGGCATCCACCCATCGGACCTCGCGGACATCCTCGAGGACCTGGACCATACCTCGCGGGTGGCGCTCTTCAACTCCCTCGACGAGGAGAGGGCGGCCGACGTCCTCGAGGAGCTCGAGCCCGGGGCCCAGGTGCGGCTCCTGGAGAACATGTCCGAGGAAAAGGCGGCCGATGTCCTCGAAAAGATGCCGGCCGACGAAGTCGCCGATATCCTCGACGAGCTCAAGGTCGAGAAAGCCGAGCGACTCCTCGCCGAGATGGAGACGGAGTCCTCGAGCGAAGTGCGGAGCCTCATGGCCTACCCTGAGGACACGGTAGGCTCGCTCATGTCCAAGGACTACGTGTTCTTCAACCAATCGATGAAGGTGGCCGACGCCCTGGCCGAGCTTCGGGCGGTGCAGCCCGAAGCGGAAGTCGTCTACAGCGTCTATGTCCTGGACGCGCGGGGCAAGTACGTGGCGACGGTCTCGCTCAGAGACATCGTCGTGGCGGACCCCCAGGTCCGGCTGGGCGAGATCATGAACGCGGTGACCGATCCTTTGCATGACACCGATTCTGCGAGCTCCCTGGCCCAGCTCATGCTCAAGTACAAGCTCCATACTGCGCCCGTCGTGGACGTCGATGGCAAGATGGCGGGGACGATCGTAATCGAGGACGTGCTAGAGTACGTCATGCACAAGCGTTAGCCGAAGACCTAGCGCAGCGTTTAACGGAGATTTTCATCATGCTCAAGAAAACCAACGCGAAGGCCATCTTCGCAGGAATCCTCGTGTTCCTCTCGGTCCTCGGGCCGGGAATAATCACCGGCTCGGTCGACAACGACGCCGGCGGCATCACCACCTACTCGGTCGCGGGGGCGACCTACGGCTACGATATCCTGTGGACCCTCGTGCCAGCCCTCATCGTCCTCATCGTCATCCAGGAGATGAACGCCCGGATGGGCATCGTGACCGGCAAGGGCCTCGCCGACCTCATTCGCGAGAATGCTGGCGTAAAAGTCACCTTCTTCATATTCATCTTCCTGGTGATCGCGGACATCGGCAACACGACGACCGAGTTCGCCGGCGTGGCGGGATCGATGCAGGCCCTGGGGGTCAGCAAGTACGTCGCAGTGCCGCTGTCCGCTGTCGTGGTGTGGCTCCTCGTCGTCAAGGGGACCTATAAGTCGGTCGAGAAGATCTTCCTGGTGTTCAGCGTGTTTCTGCTCTCCTATATCGCGTCGGCCCTGATGGGCAAGCCCGACTGGAGCCAGATCGGTCATGCAATGGTCCACCCGGACGCGAAGTTCGACTTCGACTACATCGTCATGGTGATCGGCATCGTCGGCACGACGATCGCGCCGTGGATGCAGTTCTACATGCAATCCTCGGTCATCGAGAAGGGACTGACCCTCGAGAAGTACAAGTACACGGTGAGGACGTCGTCGTCGGCGCCATCATCACGGTGATCGTGGCCTTCTTCATCATCGTGGCCTGCGCCGCCACCCTCCACGTGAAGGGCATCCAGATCGAGGAGGCCAAGGACGCGGCCATCGCCCTCGGCCCCCTCGCGGGCAAAGCGGCATACCATCATTTTCGCCGCCGGCCTCTTCGTGGCCTCGATTTTCTCGGCGACCATCCTCCCGATCGCAACGGCCTTCTATGTCTGCGAAGCCTTCGGATTCGAGGCCGGCATCGACAAGAAGTGGAAGGAAGCCCCTCAGTTCTATTGGCTTTTCACCATCATCGTGATCGTCGCAGTCGGGATAATCCTTCTCCCCAGGGCGCCCCTCATCCAGATCACGATCTGGACGCAGGTCTTCAACGGCGTCCTCCTACCGGTGGTCCTCATCTGCATGCTCATCATTATTAATAAAAAGGACGTGATGGGCGCTAACGTGAACAGCCGGCTCGGCAACGTCATCGGATGGGGACCGCGGTAGTGCTCCTGGGCATGAACGCCGTCTTCCTCGGCATGTCGATCTTCGGACAATAGCTAACCGGTACGGCCATGACCCGCCAGGGGAAGTTCGGGCGGCGGTCTAGAACCTACTCCTCTCCTTGACAGTTGAAGTGGCGATACCTATATTCTGCCCCGATGATCGCCGCGCTCTACGAGGACGAGGAGATCCTCGTGCTGGACAAACCTTCGGGCCTGGCCTCCCAGCCCGGAGAGGGAGTGCGAGTCTCCGTCGTAGAGGCGGTGGAGCGGGACTTCGGCTTTAGGCCTTTCCTCGTCCACCGCCTCGACAAGGAGACGGCCGGCTGCCTCGTCGTCGCCCGATCCGCCGCCGCGGCCGCCAAGTGGTCCCGGCTGATAGAGTCGCGCGAGCTCTGCAAGACCTACCGCGCCGTCGTCTCGGGCGCGCCGGGCGGCGCCTCGGGCACCATCGACGAGCCGGTGGCCGGCCGCGCCGGGGACAAGGCCGCCCTCACCTTATGGCGGCTCCTCGCGTCGTATGGCGGCCCCGCCTCGCCCTGTCCCTGCTCTCTCCTCGAGCTCGAGCTAGGGACCGGGCGCATGCACCAGATCCGCGTCCACTTGGCCTCGCGCGGACTGCCGATCCTCGGCGACGACCGCTACGGGGATTTCGCCCTCAACAAGAGGCTACGCAAGGTGGCTGGCCTCCGGCGGCTTCTCCTCGTCGCGTGGTCGTTGCGGCTGCCAGGCGGGCGTCTGGTGCGCGCCTCGCTGCCCGAGCATTTCGCGGCATTCCTCGCGCTCTTCGCCGATGCCGCTTGGCCCCTCGGCGCGCCCTCGTCGGAGTCGGCATGAAGGCCGAAGCCTTCGCGCTCGTCCACGGGGCGAGCTGGCTCACTCCTTCCGGCGAGGTCCTGCCGATCCCCGGCTTCCATGAAGAGTGGCTTCGCGAGCACGAGGACCTCGCCGAAGGCGCTCGCAACGTCTGCGAGCTCGTGCTCCGCAAGCGATGGATCTCGGTTTCCTTGTTCGCAGGCGGCTATCTCGAGCTGATGGTGCCGGACAAGCGGGCCGAAGACGTCAAGCGCACGCTCTTCGAGCTGCTGTCGCGCAACGCGTCTCAGTGGTCAAAGGCCCTGGTCATGGCCATGGACGAGGAAGGCTACGCGATGCTCGAGCCAGCCGACGTTGTCGACCCCGAGGCCCTGGGAGGAAAGCTCGGCACGGTGATCTGATACGAGTGTCCGAGCTATCGGAGAACTTCCGATATACGGTTGCATTATCGAGTATCTGCATTTATGCTGAGTCCCAATGTCGGGTATCAACTACGAAGGTGGACTCCGGAAGTCGGCAAAGATCCGGATCCACCCAAGGAGCGAATTCAAGGCTATTCTCAAGATATTCAACGCGATTAAATTCCCCGAATCCGGGATTCCGGACGAGCAGATCAGTTTTGCCATTCTCGAACTCGTTTCCAACTCCATGCGCGCTCAGAGCGAACGCGAGCGGGACGAGACGATAGTCGTTCGCATCTGGATAGAAGGAGATCGAATGATGGTCACGGTCTCGGATCACGGCGGCGGATTCGATCCCGCATCGCTGCCGTATGCACTTGCAGTGCCGGTCGAATCGCTCAATTTAATGTCTCCCGATTTCCTGGCGTACCGCCAAAAGTTCAATAATTCACGCTTCGGGATGGGTCTTGTAGCGGTTAGGAAAATATTCCCGGTGTTCGCGATGGAATTCGTCGATGGCTCCGATGCCAAACAAGATTGGCCGTCGCCTAGCATCGAGGGTACGAAAATCACCCTCGGCCTGCCTATTAAGGACTAGGGGCTTAATTTAATGAAGGAAAAGCGTCAAACCGAACGAGAGCGATCCTTTGCACCCGCTCTTCTTCCCGATGTGCCCGCGTTTGGATATATCGCCGATTTGAGTTCAACGGGTGTTCGCATCCGGATTCCCGGACGCCTGCCGCGGGTACTCGTCAGGAAAGAAATCCTGCTGGTTTCTTTTGATGTGCTCTCCATCCCCCCCTTTCGCCTGGAGGTCGAATACCGCTGGAGTCGGCAGGAAGGGAAATCGACCCTGATTGGCTTCCTTGTCGGCGCCTACTCCGACGAAAAATGCCACGAGTATTTTGAGTCTTTGCTTGGATACTATCGGACGATGAAAACGCCCGACGATTAACCTTCATTTCCTTCGGATGGCGAGGATGGTGAGATCATCGTATTGCTCGTCTTCCTTCAAGTACGAGTAGACCCGATAGCCAGGGTTGTTCTTCTCGGGATCGTAGTAAGGGCGCTGCGCCGAGAAGTAGAGCCGATACTGGTCGAAGTGCTCCTTGAGGAAATCGTCCACTTTCTCGTCGATCACGATCTGGTCGCGCCAGGTGGTGGAGTCGTCGCGCCAGAGCCGGAAGACTTTCTCGACCGCGACCAGGGCGATCACCTTCTCCTCGAGGTTGCCCTCGCACTTCGAGAAGTCGAAGGTCAGCGAGAGCGGAGGCAGCGGGTCGTGGTCGTGGACGAGCGAGTAGGATGAGCGCGAATCGACGGCTTCGAGCAGTCGGGCGATCCGCTCCTGCCCGAACTCCTCGTTGTCGGTGCCGACCTTGTGGTGGTCGTGGTAGACCGGCGAGTTGATCAGCTTGTCGGTGAACCTCTTCATGCTGCTAGAGCTCGAAGGTATGCGGGCTATCTCGGCCACTGCCTTGGGCGAGCACGGGCCTTCGATCGCGCCGGAGAGAAGGGCCGCGAGCTGGGTCGTTTCCATTCGCAGGTAGCTGCGGAGGTGGCTCTCCTCGGGCTTCGCCACGAATCTCTCGGCCGGCAGATCGGCGAGTATGGACGCCAGCCGGGCGCTCAGCCGAGGCGAAGCCGTCGAAAGGGTCTTGGCCATCATTTCGGAGACGCCTTCCCGCAGAAGGGAGATCATGCGCTCCTTGTCCAGCTCGTGGTGCTTTTTCTCGAGGGCCTGCGAGAGCTCGTTGACGAGCTTGCCGCCGATGGCCGCCAGGCCTTGGTCGAAGCGTTCCGAGAAAGTCCGTTCCATGAAGGCGCTTCCGGGCTTGACGATGTAGGCGGCCAGGGCCTCCGCCTCCATGTTCGCGTAGGCTTCCTCGATGGCCCTGCGCAGGGTGGACTGGATATGGGGGCCAGTCGTGATCGAGAGCACGGCCGCGTCGTCGGCCAGCCATCCGCCCGGCTTCTTTTGCGCGGCCGCCAGCAGTCGATCGAGCTCCAGCATCTCCGCCGCGACTATCATCGTCACGGCGCGGTCGCGGATCACGGAGGTGATCTTGTCGGTCGAGATCTCGGCGAGACCGAAGGCCAGCTCGGTAGCGAAGGATGCGGCGAAAGCCTCGGCGTCCGTCCCGGAGAACAGCGGCGCTCCCGATGGGTCGACGAGGCTGGGAAGCTGGAATTTGTCGTCGTTGAAGTAGTCTCCGAGGTAGCCGGCGAAGACCGAGGCGGGGTCCATGATATGGGCGCAGAGCATCTCGCGCGAGTCGGGCCCGCGGAGCAGGCGCTTGGCCTCCTCGATGCCGTCCGTGTAGAGCATGAGGACGTCGTCTCTTTGGAGCGGCCGCGTGACCTGCTTGTAGGGACCCTTCATCTGGACCAGCGAGCTGTCGAACGGGCCGGCGGCGGGCGAATTGGGGAGGTCCTCGGTGACGAGAGTGCGGAGCTTGGCGCTCCAGATGTTGAGCTTGGTGTCGCCGGCATCGCACAGATACGTAACGCCGGTCTTGGCGTCGAGGACTCCCACCGTGAAAGCGGCGAAGCGGCCCTTGTACTTCATCTCGTTGATGAAATCGTTGATCTGGTAGACGAGCGGGGTCAGGTCGATATTGGCCGGGAAGAGCTGGCTCCACTTGCTGAAGTAGTTGATTACCATGGTCGCCACCTCGACCATGATGAGCGCCGCCGACACGCCCTTGCCCGAGATGTCGCACTTGATGAAATAGTAGTAGCGGGTGCTGATCGACTCGGAAGTCCCAGTAGTCGCCTGAGACTCCCTTCGCGCCTTCGTAATAGCCGAAGATCTCGAAGCCGTCCCCTTCGATGCGGCCGGTGCTGAGCTTGGCCGCCGCGTTGCCGGGCGCCAGGCTCAGGGGAATGAACATCTTCTGGATGCCCTTTCCGACCGTCAGCTCCTTCGAGGCCTTCGCGGCGTGCACGAGGCCGCTCGTCATCTCGTTCACCGTGGAGGCGAGCGTGTACAGCTCGTCGCGGCTGGCGACTTCGATGCGCAGGCCCTCGAGGTCGCCTTGTCCTCGGTGTCGCGGATTTTCTCGATCTGCTCGACCAGCTTGCGTATCGGGACGACGATGACCGTGGAGAGGATGAAGGCGCCCAGGATCCCCAGGCCGAGCGCGATGGCGGCGATGATGAGGGTGAGCCGGACCAGGTCGGTGGTCGCCGTCCTGACTTCCGACACGATCAGCGAGGTGTTCACCTCCAGGCGGACCATGCCGCGGTAAAGGAGGGCGTCGTTCTGGCGATACGCGAGGATGGGCTTGTAGATAAAGGTAGTTCTCAGGCGTGGTCGAGAGCCGGCCTGGGTCGAAGCGCGGCAGGGAATCGACAGTCTGGTCGGAAAGGTCGGAGAGGATCTGGCGGATCTGGTTGTCGGCGTCGTCCAGCTCCCGGTTGATCTGCGAGCGGCGATCGTCGCCGGCGGCTCCGGGCTTGAGGGCCGACTTCTCCTGCAGGAGGCCGGCCTTGGTGGCCTTCAGCTCTCGATCGCCGCGGCCGCCTTTGAGGTGAGATCGCCGGCCATCTTGGGCACGAGGGGCGCGAGCGGATCGCTGCCGCCCTCGGCCTTGAAGGAGGAGCTGCCGATCCCGTAAGTGCCGCCGCTCAAGGTGGCCGGATCCAGCTTGCCGAGGATCTTGTCGTCGTTGGTGGCCCACACGACCTCGGGGGAGGCCACCTTGGGGTCGGCCCCAGAGTCCGGTGATCGTGATGTAATTCGCCGCTCCCTGCATGGCCTTGATCTGGGCCGGGTACTGCAGGAGCTGGCTCGACGTTGTCCGTGCCCAGGTTGGCGCGGCCGCCTTGGGCGACGCTCTCCAGGAGCACCTTCGTGCGCTGGTCCAGGCCGTGGCCAGGTCGACGCTCGTTCGTCGTGATCATGCTGTAGCCCAGGCGATGGCGAGCATGAACACGACGAAGATCACGAGGAAGGCGATGATCAGGGTGAACTTCACCCTGAGCCCGACCCCGCGCCGCTTCAGGGCGCGCGCGGCCTTTCCCGAAATTGCTTGCGGCATTGGACCTCCGGTGACGAGAGCGAGCGCCTCGAGGCGCAGGGCGTCGCCCTCGCGGGCCACGACGACGATCTGCCTCGAGGAGAGGAGGATCCCCGCGGCGGCGAACGCGACGGCCATGAGCACCATGACGTCGTAGATCGAGAAGGGGCGGTTGCGCCCCGAGAACAGCGTGAAGGCGGGCTCGTACGCGGCGCTCACGCCGTACTTGACCGTGCCCGAGACGTCCACGGCGATGAGGGGCGAGGACCAGTACCAGCCGCGCGTCGAGTGGTAGAGGCCGATGCGGTAGGAGCCCGCCTCGACGTCCTCGAACTTGATCCCCGAAAGCTCTCGGTCGGAATCGATGGTGTAGTCGCCCTGGGCGAAGCTTCGATCGACGGCATACGGCTCGCGGCCGTTCCGGCTCAAGGCTATGCGCTCGATGCGGCCGTTCGCGAGGAAACCGCGGCCGAAGAGCCGCAGCACCGTGCGGCCGAGATCGTCTCGCTTCGGGTCGGCCGAGAGCGACGGCGGTGTAGGGCTGGAATTTGTCGGCCCGCAGCAGGATCGACGAGACGCCTGTGATGTTGCCCGTCGTGTCGATCGCCGAGACGGAGAACACGTAATAGCCGTTTTCGACGTTGGTCGCCGAGTAGGTGTTCCCGGCCGCCCAGGACGCCGGGAGGAGGGAGCCGTCAGGCCGAGGGCGCTGACGATTTCGCTTTCGTACGCGTGAGGCCGGGGAGCCCCTTGCCGGGCGCAGTCGCCGCGCCCGAGAGGATCGGCGGCGACTTCCCGACCTCGAGCGTGGCGTCCGAGGCGTTGGTCGCCTCGAGGGGCCCCGCGTAGGAGAGGTCCCAGGTATAGCCGGCGAGGTCGTCGGCTTCGGGGGGAATCCACCTGACCGTGAATGAGTTCGAGACGAGGAAGCCGCGCTCGTCGGTGTCGGGGGTGATCAAGATCGGCGGCGGGGGAGGAATCCGCTTCCTGTAGTAGGATATCTCGGCGAGAGGCGAGCGGTTGCCCGCGTTGTCCTCGACCGAGGCCCACAGCGTCCAATTGCCGTCCTGCGTGGCGGGCAAGGTCAGCGACTGCTCGCCGGGGTCTCTAGCGACGCCGCTCTTCCACAGCTCGGCGAGAGCGGGCTCGGCCGCCGGCGCGGTCGAGCTCGGCGCGTCGGGAGTCTTCCTCCAAAGGTAGGCGTACGCCTTGATTCCCGCGGGGTCTTGGACTATGCCCACGCGCACCTGGGCGGCTTCGGAGCGATTCCGTTTGCCGACGGCGAAATTGACGGGAACGAGCGCCGGGGGCGGCGCCTTGAGGACAGGCAGCATGGCGAAGATCCGGCTCGTGTCGCCCGAGTCGAGCTGCCATGCGACGTAGGTCCGGCCCCCGGCCAAAACCTGGCGGGCGAAGGTGACGAGACTCGCTCCGCTCGAGTCGCTCCGGCCCGCGAGGTCGGCGTCGAGGCTCGACCAGGGACCGCCTTTGGAGCTGGAGAGGAGGACGCGGTTGGCCTTGAGCTTGTCCTCGAGAGAGACGAGGGCGGGGGCTCCCCCAACGTCGGCGAGCTGGGAGAGCTTGAAGGAGCTCGAGCCGACGAGCGAGGCCGCGGCCGCGAGACCGGTGCTCTTGGGGTCGAGGAGGCCCGATTCGTCGAGGCGGCCGGCCCAGACCTGCGTCTGCGTCGATTTGGTCTTGTGCCTTTCCCAGGCGACGTAGAGTTGGCCTCCCGCGGAAACGAGCTGAGCCGCCTCGTTGTCGTAGTATTGCGCTCCCGCGTCCGACCCGCCCGAAGGGTCCGTGAAGTCGGTCAGCGCCTTTGCCCTGGTCCAGGTCGCTCCTCCGTCGGCGGAGGTCTTCGACATGAGAAGGTAATGGGCCGACACGTCGTCCTTCAGCGGAATCAAGGTCTGGAATACGACGAGGTCCTTCGCGACAGTAGTCGCGGCGACAGTAGTCGTGTTCGCGACAGTAATCGCGGAGGAAAAGGGGGCGAGATTGAGGTCGAGCGGATTCCCGTCGTAGCTCTCGTCGGCCGCGACGAGCGGCTGGAACTCGCTCCAAGCCGATCCGTCGGCGCTCTTCGCGACGTAGATGCTCACGCTGCCCTGCTGCTGCAGGCCTGGGCTTGCACTGCCGGGTCCGGCCGCGCCGGAGCCGGCTGCAGCGGCCGAGCCAGCTCCGCTGGCCGCGGGCCTGCCCTGGGTGGCGAAGACCAGCCAACCTCCCGAGGCGCTCGGGTAGATGCGCGGCGCCACCGAAGTCGTCGCCGCGTTGACCGTGCCTGCGAGCGCGAAGCCTGCGCTGCCCGGGCGGGATAGCCAGACTTCGATGCTCGTGCCCGAAGCGGCTATCGCGACGGCGATGGTCCCTTTTCGCGACTGGGAGGCGGAATAAAGGATCGGCGGGGTGCCCGAGGCGCTGAAAGGATAGCTCGAGCCGGATACGTCGCCTTTGCGCCACGCGTCGCCGTCGAAGCGCGCGAAGCGGATTTTCGCCGTGCCCGTGTCGCCCGATTGCTTGGACTCCTGCCAGATCGCGACCGGCCCCGCCGGAGTGGCGAAGAAGCTCGGGTACCTGCCCTCCGCGAGGGCGGTCGGGGCTTCCCAGAATTCCGCCCACGAGGGCGCGGCGGCGAGGATGAGGACGATCGCGGCGGCGAGCCTCGCCGTCTTTCTTCCGAAGCCCATCGTTGGCGCCATCAATACCCCAGTGCCTTCAAACCGTTGTCGAGCTTGAGGACCTCGCGCGACCGCTTGTTCGGGTCCGACAGCAGTTTTGATAGCGTATCCCGAGCCTGGTTGTACTGCTGCGCGGCGAAGGAGAGTGTCGCCTGATCGAGAATGGCCTGATCCACGGCGCTGAGGGTAATGCCGGGTGCCGTGCCTTTCAATATGTTGAGATCGCGCAAGAGGGATAGAGCCTGCCTGTTCGCCGGATCGTTGGCAAGGGCGGAATTGAGATCAGTCTCGGCCCTGGCCGCGTCGTCTTTGCGCCCCGTCTTGAGCAACCTCTGCGCGTCTGCGATAAAAGTCGCGGCGGCGGCGAGCTGCTGTTTGGAGGGCGGCGCGGGACGTCTCCCGACTTTGATCTCCGCGTTCTCGAGCGCCGCCTTGAGGCCGGGGTAGGTCGGCTCCATCTTATAGAGGTCGGCAAGCCTCGAATAGCCCGAACTCGCGTCGGTTGCTAGCAAGGTTACGGCGTCCTGAATGCGTCGAGGCAGCAGGGTCTTGTACGCAGTCGGGTCGGTCGACTTGTCTATCTGCAGGGTGAGAAGGCCGGCCTCGGCGTTGAGGGGGAAGGCTTTCGTGACGTAGCTAATATTCTGCCGCGCCGCGTCGAAGGCGGTCGTGGCGTCGGAAGCCTTGCCCGTCTTCATGAGGCCGTCGCCCTGGAGGAAGAGCTGGCGCGCCTCCGAGAGGTAGTTCCCGATCTCGTAATAGAGCGCGTCCCCCTGCTTCACTACGCGCTTGTTGTTCGTGTCGCTCGCCTGCTTGACGAGGTTCTGCCAGTACCTCACCTGCTCCTGCTCGCTGTTGTTGTCGCTGTCGCTCTGCCACAACTCCTGCGCGCTGTTCAAGGATTCCGCCGCGAGGTCGAATAGGGCTTGGTAGTAGTAATTCTGGCCTTCCGCGAGGAGCCGGAAGGTCTCGTCTATTATGTAGCCTTTTCTCGTCTGGCCGAGATCGGCGACGAGCAGAGAATATTTGGTCTGGAAATCGTCCCAGGCCTTGGGGTCGAAGTCCTGGGTCGAGGCTTTCACGATGCTTGAGAGCCCGTGGTCGAGCCTGCCTTGCGAGTCTGCAAAATCCTTTTTGATGGCCGCTGATCTGGCGCCCTTGCCCTTGTCCGCGGCGATGATCGCCTTCGCGTCCGCGAGGCGGGCCTTGGCGGCGTCCATGTCCGCGCGCGCGCCGGTCAGCGCGACCGCGGCGGCCTTGCGCTTCTCGTCGGCCCGCGCGAGGGCTGCCACGCTCCGCAACTGGAGGTCCGCTGCCCGCTTGGCGAGGTCCCCGATGCGCGCCCGGGCCGCCGCAAACGCGCTGTCCGCGACGAGTCCGGGGCTCTCGGCGCTCATCGAGGCGAGATCGCCCGTTATCCAGCTGACGAGCGCTGCCACTTTGGGCGCCTCGAGAGCGAGGGCGGCGGCGGCCGCGGTCGGCGAGGGGTCGAAGTAGCCCGCCCGAGCGCGGTCGGGCCGAGTGGAGAGGCTGCCGTCGGTGACCGCGTCGGCCGCGGCTTCGGCGGCCTCGCGGGCGGCGAGCTCGCGCGAGATGTAGTCGGCCTCGACGCCCCCGCGAGCTGCGGCCGTTGCGTACTCGGCGGCGACGGCGGCGGCGACGGCCTTGTCGAGTCTCGCGGTGAAGCCCGCGAGAGCGGCAGTCGGGCGGTTGTCGCCGAGCTTGGCCGCGGCGTCGGTCGCGGCCGCGGTCAGGGCCGCCTTGCCGGCCGTCTCCTCGGCGAGCTTCGCCTCGACCGCGCTGATCGAGGCGCGGTAGTCGTCCAGGGCCTTTCTCGCGTCCGCGAGGGGCACGGTCTCCGAGAGGGACCGGACGTAGCTCGCCTCTTCGGTGGAGAGGTTGAGCTCGCTCATCGCCAGGCCGGACAGCCGCTCTCCGGCCGCCGCGAGGACTCCGAGCTGGTCGAGCCGTCCCTGGTCGGCGAGGCCGGTCGCGATCTTGGCCTGCAGGTCGGCGAGGTTGGGCACGAAATCGGTCGCGGGCAGGAGCGCCCAGTAGCCGAGGACCTCGCTGGCCGGCTGGACGAGCGCCGCGGCGCGCGAGAAGGCGGCCCCGGCATCCGCGAAGGAGCCGGCGTCGTAGGCTTTCTCGGCCGCGGCGAAGGCGGCGTCGACGCCGTCCCCGGCCGCCTTCTCGAGACTCCCGAGGAGGGCCGCTGTCTGGGCGAGCATGGCGCCGCCCATGCCCTCTGGCATGCCTTTTTCCGCATCGGGCTTCTTGTCGGGCCCCAGGCTGTCGGGCCTGCCGCGCAGGAAAAGGTCGAGGTAGGCCAGGTACTGATACTCGATCGGGGACTTTCCCTCTTTCGGCAGGGCGTCGTAGCTGCGGGACAGATTGGCCCCCGTCGCGAAGACGGACTCGCGCAGGCCGCGGAGCTCTTCGAGGGCGGTCCTCGCGTCCGGCAGGGCGGCGGCCACTTTGTCCGGGGCTCCGGATTCGAAGGCGGCGACGAGATCGGCCACCGACTTGACCAAGGCGGCTTGGGCCGCGTCATAGGCGTCGGGCACGGCCTGGGCACTGCGCGCGTCCTGGGCCACCGCAGCCATGGTCAACTGGTCATAGCCGGAGTTCTCGAACTCGGGCTTGAACAGGGGAAAGCCTTTCAGGTATTCGCGGGCGGCATTCACGTACTCCCGAGTGTTGATGAGGGCCAGGCCGGAGCTCATCACCGCCTTCATCTCGTCCTGGTTGACTAAGGCGAGGGAGGTTTCCTTCAGGCTCGTGATAGTCTTCTTCGAATCGGGATTGTTCCGATCGAGGTCGTCGAGCTCCTGGAGGCGCTTCGCGATCTCCCTGTTGTAATTGGTGTCCGTGCGGTTCTTGGGGTCGCTCATGTACGCGAGCAGGGCTTGGGCGTCCTTGTTGTACTGCTCTCGCAGCTGGTTGATCTTGCGGATCCGCTGTTGGGCTTGATCCGCTCTCTCGGGGTTCTCCGACCAGAACGCGCTGAGGGCGGAAAGAGCCTCGTTGTAGTGCTGGGACGAGATCTCGTCGTCAGCCTCGAGGAGGTGCGTCTTGGCGATCCGCTCCTTGATCGCGGCGGTCCGGCTCGGAGCGCTCATCAGGAGGCCGCGGAGCATGTCGATAGCCTCGGAATAGCGCTTTTCCGCGATCAGGGCGTCGACGGGCACGAAGATGTCCATTTTTTGGCCCATGGACCAAGCGCTGCCGCCTCCGAGCAGAAGGAAGAGGAGGAAGGCTAGCGCGACTCGCTTTCGGGGCATGTAGTTGTGGGCCAATACCTTTCTACTCAAGATGATACATCGCGCTATAAGGCGCGTCCGTTAATTTTCGGTCGCGGAAAGCCTTAATTGAAGGAAGATCGAGTCCGTATAGAAATCGGCTCGAGACCATAGTATACTTTTTAGCGGATATGAAGCGATTGGCTGTACTCTTCGCTTTGGTATTTCTCATGGCCGTCGCCCACCAGGCGAGTTCCCAAACCATATCCGACATCTACCAGCTTATCTCAAATGTACTCAACGTCGATCCCAACGCGGGCACCACGACCATGCGCTCCCTGCTTATTCCCATGGGAGGACTGGATGAGGGCATGGGCACTGCCTATTCGGCGGTCAGCCAGGATTCCTCCTACTTCGAATCCAATCCCGCCGCCTCCAGCCTCCTCGACTCGACCGAGCTGTCGGTCTACCACAACAACTGGATAGCCGACACCAAGATCGAAGGCTTGGTGTACACTATCCGGTACAAGAACTTCGGAATCGGCGTGGGGGGCAAGTGGCTCTATCTGCCCTTCCCCGCCACCGATCAATTCGGCGACCGCGTGGGCGCTGGCTACTACTCCGAGTCCATGGCGGGCGTCAATCTCTCCTACGATTTCTTTCCCGGCTTCTACTTCAGCGGTCTCTCCATCGGCGC
>CAWHFT010000122.1:0-7840 GCA_963828175.1 uncultured Spirochaetota bacterium | reverse complement strand
AAAAAAAAAAAAAAAAACAGAGTTCATGTGTCAGGATCAAAACCATAAAAAAAAAAAAAAAAAAAAAAAAAAAAAAAAAAAAGATTCCAGATAAAAAAAAAACTCAGACATAAAAAAAAACTTTCTAAAAAAAAAAAAAAAAAAAAAAAAAAAAAAAAAGAATCATCATCAGAGTGAACGAAAGAATCAAATCATCATCATCATAGAATCATCAGAATCACTTGAAGGAAAACCATCATCATAAAAAAAAAAAAAAAAAAAAAAAAAAAAAAAATCATCATGTCACCATCAAGGCGCGGTAGGCAGCGCGACGCTCGGGCGGCGAGGAGCGCCCCGATATGGAAGCCACCGACAGGCCCAGCGCCTCATAGAGGGGCCTCATCCATTCGGCATCCCTGTGGGCCAGGTAGTCGTTGGCGGTGACGACCTGGAACCCGCCGCCACGGAGCGCGCCGAAGGAGGCGGCGAAGGCCGCGGCAAGGGTCTTGCCCTCGCCCGTCTGCATCTGCGCGACCCTGCCGCGGCACATTGCAGCCGCAGCGACGAGCTGCTCCGCGGAGGGCTCGAGCTTGAGCCTGCGCCGGCAGGCCTCTGCCGCTAGCGCGAGGACCAACGGCAGGGCGCCTCTCGCGTCCGAGGCCGGCGCGCTCGGGGCCTGCAGCTCGCCCCCCTGGGCGAGCGCGGCCTTGAGGGACTGCGCGCGCGACGCCAGCTCAGAGCCGCTGGAAGACGCGAGGTCGAGGCTCCTCGCCTGCGCCGCAACGGCCTGGTAGGGACGGAGATCGCTCTCGATCGGCACGCCCTTCGCCCGCTCGTACGCGAACTTGAGCCGGTCCCTCAAAGCGAGCGAGCTTTCCATATTCGTGATGAAAGGTACCGGCCCGGAAACGCAGGGGTCAAGGCCGCAAATGCTAGCCGAAAGCCTCGCGATATCGTTATCTTATGCTATCCGCGGCCGTATGGCGCGGAGGACCGCGCCCCGTATGGGGGCGGAACGCTCATCATTCAGGAAAAACTCATGACTACGAACGTCGTCTTCTCCGGAAAGCTCCTGGACGTCTGCAAGCGCGCCCTTTCAACCCGCGGCAGTCTCGAGACCCTCGCTTCATTGGGCTTCCAACGGCGTCAGGCCCTGAGGCGAGCCGCCGCCGCGCGCGCGGGCCGGACCGTCCCCGCCATCCTCATCGCGAGCGTCACCAGGCGCTGCAACCTCGACTGCGCGGGCTGCTACTCAAAAGAGCTCAGGCCCGTCGCCGCTGGCGGCGCCGCAGGCGCGGCGCCGGAGCTCTCCGACGACCGCTTCATGGAGCTCTTCGAGGAGGCCGCCCTGCTCGGCGTCGGCGTCATCATGGTCGCCGGGGGCGAGCCCCTCCTGCGTCCTGCCCTGCTGGCGAGGCTCGCCGCGATGCGCGGCATGGTGATACCGGTCTTCACCAACGGGACCCTTCTCGATTCCACCATCGCGCCGTCCTTCGGCAAGAGCCTCCTCCCCGTGTTCAGCATCGAGGGAGACGAGGCCTTCACCGAGCAGCGCCGGGGCAGAGGTGTTCACGAGGCGGCCCTTATCCGCGCCCGCGCCATCCGCGAGGCGGGCGGGCTCTTCGGCATCTCGGTCACGGTCACATCACGAAACGTCCAGAACGCCCTCTCGCAGGAATTCCTGGGACGAATCGCCTCCATGGGCGCCTCGGCCCTCTTCCTCGTCGAGTTCGTCCCCGTCGTGCCCGGCAGCGAGGAGCTCGTCCTCTCCGACGATCAGAAGGCCTTGCTCAACGACCAGGCGCGCACTCAAGCCCTGCCGTTCCCCGTCATCCGCCTGCCCGGCGACGAGGAGGCCTATGGCGGCTGCCTCGCGGCAGGTCGAGGCTTCATCCACCTGGGGCCCGACGGCGCCCTCGAGGCCTGCCCCTTCGCGCCCTTCTCCGACGCCAACGCCGGGGCTGTCGGCCTTCGCGAAGCCCTGGATTCTCCGATGATGCGCGCCATCCGCGAGCGCCACCACGAGCTCACCGAGACTAGGGGCGGCTGTGCCCTGCGCGGAAAGGCCGGCTGGATTGCCTCGCTGCAAGCCTGCTCGCCGGGCGAGGCCGCCGAGGGCGCAGCCTAGTGCCAGTGCCAAACCAAAGAATGTTTTTTTCGAGTGAGCGACGCACAATTCCCGCGACTCGCGCGTCATATAAGGTGTACGGCGAGGATGAATAAGGATAAGCGCCCTGATCTCGAGGCGGCGTACCGCGAGAACAGGCCCGGATTCCTCGCCTGGGCGGCCAAGGCCACCCGCAGCTTCGTCGATGCCGAGGATCGTCGTGCAGGACGCTTTCGCGAGCGCCCTCTCCAATGCCGAGGGCCTGGGCGCGGTTGACGATCTGGCGGCGTGGCTGTTCGCCTCGGTCCGCAACAAGGTCCGAGATCTCTGGCGGCGCAGCGAGACGCGGCGGAAGGCGGGCGAGATCGCCGTCTCCGATGCCGCGATCGCCGAGATTGTCGCCTCCGCGGGGCTGGATCCGTCCGAACTGGCTGCCTCTTCGGAGCTGCTGGAGGCGCTCTACGACGCGATCGAGGAGCTGCCGCCGGAGCAGCGGACGGTCATCGAGGCCCAGGTCCTGGACGGGCAGACCTTCAAGGACCTCGCCGAGTCGACCGGGATTTCCCCGGACACCCTCGCGGCGCGGAAGCGCTACGCGGTGAAACGGCTCGCGGCGGCGCTGCAGGAATGGATGGAGGTATGAGTATGTTTCATGAAGAGCACATGCATTCACACGGGCGCCGCTGGAAAGCGATGAGCTCGGGGAAGAAAGTCCTCGTCGTCGCTGGATGGATCGTCGTGATCGCCGGCGTTCTGGCCCTGCTCAGCTTCGTAGCGATGCTGCTTTGGAACCGGGTAATGTCGGGCGTCCTCGGATTGCCTGCCCTCGGGTTCTGGGACGCAGTCGCGTTGTTCATCCTGGCCAAGCTGATTTTCGGCGGGCGCCCCGGCGCCTTCGTCGGCAGGATGCGGATGAGAAGGCTGATGCGCGAGCGGATGGACGCGCAGGCCGAGGAAGGCGAGGGAAAGCAAGCTTGATGAAGACTATCGATTCGCATTTTCACCAGCCGCTCGTGGCGTTCGCGGTCTGCCTCGCCATGGCGGCCCCTCTCGCGGCCCAAGCCGCGACGGCCCAGACCGCGACGGCCCAGACCGCCGCGCCCGCTGCCGCGAGCCCCGCGGCCACCGTTACCGCTCCGGCCGCCGCTCCGAGCCCCGCGCCCGCCCTTTCTATTGAAGATGCCGTTTCCTCGGCGCTCGCCAAGGACCCCGGAGTGATCAGCGCCAACCTCGACTGGCTGTCCGCCAAATCGAAGGCCGACTCGGCCAAGTGGAAGCAGCTGCCCTCGCTGTCGGCGAACGCCGGGTATACGAGGCTCAGCGAGCTCCCGGCTTCCGACACGGCGATTACCACGAGTTTCGCTGGTCAAACGGTTTCCATCGGTCTTCCATCCCTACTGAACGCGTTTTCTTTAGGCCTCAACTTGCAGTACCCCGTCTTTACGGGCTTTCGCATCAAGGAAAGCATCGCGATAGCGGCGCTCCAGGCCGAGGCCAAGGACGTGGCGAGCGAGAGCGTCAAGCGCGCCCTCGCCTTCGACGTGCGCCGCTCTTACTGGGAAGTCGTGCGCGCCACCTACAACATCGCGACCCTCGAGCAGAACCTCGACCTGATGGAGCAGAACAGCGATCTTACCACCAGGCAGCTCGGCGAGGGCGTGGCCACGCGGGCCGACCAGCTCACCGCGCAGATGCGGCTCCAGCAGGCGAGCCAGGATTTGGGCGACGCGAGGTCCGCGCAGAAACGGGCCTTCCTCACCCTCGCCTCGCTGACCGGCGCCGACCTCGCGACCCTGGGCGTGTCCACCGCCGCCGACGACGCGCCGCTGCCCTACACGCTGATCACCAAGCCGGACGAGTCCGCGATGCCCTCTGCCGCGCTGGACGAGGCTGCCCTCGTCGACGGCGCGCTGGCCAAGCGGCCCGAGACCCGCGCTGCGGAGCTGGCTCGCAAGCTCGCCGAGCACTCGATCGAGATGTCGCGCGCCGCGCTCTACCCCACCGTCGCGCTCACCGGCAACTATGCCTATTCCGACCCGAATCAGCGAGTCCCCTTCCAGACCGATCCGTGGCTGTTCACGGGGACCTGGGCGCTCGGGCTCGTGGTGAACTACGACATCGGCGGCGTGCCCGCCGCCCTGGACGACATCAAAGCCCAGACCTTCGCGGCCTCCAAGGCCAAGTCGGACGAGGCTCGGCAGCGCAACGCCGTGGTGATGGACGTCGAGACGTGCATCGTCAACCTCGAGCGCGCGATGCGCGACCTCGCCTCCGCGCAGGCCATGGTCGGCCAGGCCGAGGAGAACCTCCGCGTCGTCCAAGGCCGAGTCGCCGCGGGCACGGCCAAGGACATCGACCTGAGCTCCTCGAAGTTCGACCTCCTGCGGATGAACTTCGCGGTGACGAACAAGCGGATCGACGCCATCATCGCGCAGGCGGACCTCGCCCGCGCCACGGCCTCCGAGGAATTCAAATGAGGGAAGCAGATCAATGCTGAGGTTGTTCAAGTACCTTAGACCCTACGCCATTCCCGTAGCGGCCGTCATGGCTGTGGTCTTCCTGCAGTGCATGTCGGACCTCTACCTCCCGACCTTGATGTCCGACGTCGTGAACACGGGCATCACGAACGGGGACATACCTTTCATCCTGCAGACGGGCGGGCTCATGCTGCTCGTAGCCATGGGCGGCTCGGTGTGCGCAGTCATCGCGAGCTACCTGGCCTCGCACTCGGCCATGGGGATGGGCGCCCTCATGCGCGACGCCATCTTCGCCCACGTCTCGGAATTCTCCCTTCACGAGTTCGACAAGATCGGCACTCCCTCCCTCGTCACGAGGACCACGAACGACGTGACCCAGGTGCAGATGGTCGTGCTCCTCATGATGCGGATGATGGTCAGCGCCCCGATCATGATGATCGGCGGCATCATCATGGCCGTCTCCAAGGACCCGGGGCTGTCCTGGGTAATCGTGGCCGTCATCCCCATCCTCTCCGGGGTCATCATCACGGTCGCGATCAAGGGCTTCCCGCTCTTCAAGTCCATCCAGAAGAAGATCGACCAGATCAATCTGGTGCTCCGCGAGGGCCTCACCGGTATCCGCGTCATCCGCGCCTTCAACCGGGTGGAGGACGAGAACCGCCGCTTCGACGCGGCCAACCTCGATCTGATGAAGGTCTCGGTCCAAGTGAACCGGATGTTCGCCATCCTCATACCGGTGATGATGTTCGTGATGAACATGACCACGATCGCCATCATCTGGTTCGGCTCCGTCCGCGTGGACAAGGGCACCTCGAACGTCGGCAACATGATGGCCTTCCTCCAGTACGCGATGCAGATCCTCTTCTCGCTGCTCATGGCGAGCTTCATGATCATCATGATACCGCGCGCGCAGGCCTCGGCGATCCGCATCAACGAAGTGCTGGACATGGAGCCGGAGATCAAGGACCCGGCGACGCCGCGAGAGCCGGACCCAGGCAGGAAGGGCTTCGTCGAGTTCCGGCACGTCAGCTTCCATTACCACGGCGCCGAGCTGCCCGCCATCAACGACGTCAGCTTCTCGGCCCTGCCGGGGGAGGTCACCGCCATCATCGGAAGCACGGGCTCGGGCAAGTCGACCCTCATCAGCCTCATCCCGCGCTTCTACGACGTGGACGGGGGCTCGATTCTCGTCGACGGCGTGGACGTCCGCGAAATGGCCCAGGAGGAGCTGCGCTCCAGGATCGGCCTCGTGCCGCAGAAGGCGGTGCTCTTCTCGGGCAGCGTCGAAGGCAACATCGGCTACGGCTGCGACGGCGCCTGCCATGACGACGTCGAGGACGCGGCGACGACCGCGCAGGCCGTCGAGTTCATCTCCGAGATGAAGGACGGCTTCGACTCCGAGATCGCCCAGGGCGGCACCAACGTCTCGGGCGGCCAAAAGCAGCGGCTGTCCATCGCGCGCGCCCTGGTCCGCAAGCCCGAGATCTACCTTTTCGACGACAGTTTCTCGGCCCTGGACTTCAAGACGGACGCGCGGTTGCGCGCGGCCCTCAAGGTCAAGATCGAGGACGCCACCGTGCTGATAGTCGGCCAACGCGTCGCCACCGTCATGGACGCCGACCGCATCATCGTCCTCGACGAGGGCAAGATCGCCGGCATGGGGACCCACCGCGAGCTCTACCAGAGCTGCGAGGTCTACAAGGAGATCGTCGCGTCCCAGCTCTCCGAGGAGGAGATAGCATGAGCGACACCGCCAGAAGGCCGGCCGCTCCGCAGGGCGGGTTCGGCAGGGGGCCCGGCGGCGGGCGCGGAGGCCCGCCCGGTATGTTCGGCGGGGGCGGGCCGGCCGAGAAGCCCAAGGACGCCAAGAAGACCATACGCTTCCTCCTGACCTACTTCGCGCCGCGCAGGGGCAGGCTCACGCTCGTCTTCACATTCGCGGTCCTCTCCACGATCTTCACGATCGTAGGACCCAAGCTGATGGGCCTCGTGACCACGAAGCTCTTCGACGGCCTGATATCCAAATACGGGGCCGTCCTCCTCCACAAACCGATGCCGTCAATGGACTTCACCTACATCGGCGGCATTCTCATCATGCTCGTGGGCTTCTACCTCATCTCAACGCTGTTCAGCTACGTGCAACAGTACACGATGGCGGGAGTGTCGCAGGGCATCGTCTACGACATGCGCAAGGACGTGAACGCCAAGCTCGCGCGGCTGCCGCTCAAGTACTTCGACTCGAAGACCCACGGCGAGATCATGAGCCGCGTGACCAACGACATCGACAACATCAGCACCAGCCTCCAGCAGAGCGTCACCCAGCTCATCACCTCGGTGTGCACCATCGTCGGCGTCCTCGTCATGATGTTGACGATAAGCCCCTGGCTCACGCTGATAGCCCTGGTCACGCTGCCCGTCTCGGCCCTCTCGATCATGAGGATCACCAAGAGCTCGCAGAAGAGCTTCGCCGCGCAGCAGAAGGAGCTCGGGGCCCTGAACGGCCACGTCGAGGAGATGTACACCGGCCACGTGATCGTGAAGGCATTCGGCCGCGAAACCGATTCGGTCCGCGAGTTCCGGGACATCAACTCCCGGCTCTTCGACGCCGCCTGGAAGGCGCAGTTCATCTCGGGCGTAATAATGCCGATGATGAACTTCATCAACAACCTCGGCTACGTGCTCATCTGCGTGGTCGGCGGCCTCATGGCCGCCGGCAAGGTGCTCAAGCTGGGCGATATTCAGGCCTTCATCCAGTACTCGAGGCAGTTCACCCAGCCGATAGCCCAGACGGCCAACATCGCCAACGTCCTCCAATCGACGCTCGCCTCGGCGGAGCGCGTCCTCGAGATCTTGGAGGAGGAGGATGATGTTGCAGATGCGAAGTTTGCGCGAAGATAACGAGCAACTCTCTCGTCTAACCGATTGATTCAAAATATATTATAACCATTTACTGTATTCCTTACGGTAAATTGACTTGTCACCCCCGCACCGGCCGAACAGACTGGCTTAGCTTTCAGAAAATGCAAGCTGACGGTCCTGACCCGCAGATTTTTCTCATGTTTTTCGGGGGGTGGGAGAATCTGCGGGTTGGGTTCATGGGGCCAGGGGGAATCAGTCGGTAGCGGGGAGAGCCGCGAGTCGGCGGCTTCAACCACCCTCGAAAACATAATCCTTCGCACTTCGAGTATGATAGAAACTACGAGCAGTTCAACCATAAACTCTCGCATTCCTGTGCGCGGAAACTTTCCGTGTGGGCATGCGGTCGCAGACAACCGGG
>CAWHFT010000121.1:0-36814 GCA_963828175.1 uncultured Spirochaetota bacterium | reverse complement strand
GATCGGCCGGCGATCATGATCGGCCATGTCTGGTCGGCCGAACTCGCCCAAACTCTAACTGATCTCTATCCGCAGCTCGTAGCGGAAGGCTTTTCTCTTTCAACGATCTCCCGCTTCATGGTCCAGGAAGCCGAGGAGGACGATGCGAGTCCTGGGAATTGAGACTTCCTGCGACGAATGCGCCGCGGCGGTAGTCGAGGACGGCGCCCGCGTCCTCTCCGACATCGTCGCCACTCAAATTCCCTTCCATGAGAAATACCAGGGCGTCGTGCCCGAGATCGCCAGCCGCATGCACAGCGAGTGGATCAGCGGCGTGGTTTCTCGAGCCTTGAGCGAGGCCGGTACCCGGCCGGAGGAGCTGGACGGAGTGGCGGCCACCGCCCGCCCAGGTCTGATAGGGTCCCTCCTCGTCGGGCTCTGCTTCGCCAAAGGGATGGCCTGGGCGATCGACAAGCCTTTCGTCGGCGTCAACCATATCCTCGCCCATCTTTACGCCTCGAGGCTCCGCGATCCGGCCTCGGCAGCGCAGCAGACCGAGTATCCCTTCATCGGCCTCCTCGTCTCGGGAGGGCACTCCATATCTGCAAGGTCGAGGATTTCGACCGGATCGAAGTCCTCGGCACCACCATCGACGACGCCGTCGGCGAGGCCTTCGACAAAGTGGCGAAGCATTACGGCTTCGGCTATCCGGGAGGGGCGGCCATAGACGGCCTGGCCCGAGGCGGCGACAGCGCGGCCTTTTCCTTTCCGATGCCCTCGCTCCATAAAGGCGACCATCGGTACGACGTTTCCTACTCGGGCTTGAAGACCGCCGCGGTTCGGCAGCTCGAGCAGTTCAGGGCGCCCGGCGCCGAGGCCTCGCCAGCCAACATCGCCGCCTCATTCCAGAAAGCCGCGATCGACCTCCTTCTTTCGAGGGTGTACCGGGCAGTCGAGGATACCGGCCTCAAGCGGGTCGTAGCCGGAGGAGGCGTCGCGGCCAACTCCTATCTCCGCGCCGAGATCGCGAAACGAAGCGACATCGAGGCGGTCTTCCCCCCGTTGAAGCTCTGCGGCGACAACGGGGCGATGGTGGCCGGCATAGCCTGCAAATCCCTCGAGCGAGGGGAAAGCTCCGGCCTCGACGCGGGGGTCTCGGCCCGCGTACCGCTTTTCCGCAAGCTGAGAGCTTAAAGCGAAAAGGGAGGACTGAAATGACGACTACACGCGTGATCCTCGCTACCCTTCTTGTCTTTGCGGCCGCGTCGGCCATCGCCCAAACGGACGACTTCTTCCGGCTTGCGGGCAGCGGCACTGCTCAAGAGGTGCAGGCAGCGATCGCTCAGGGCGCGAACGTGAACGCTCAAGACAAGGATGGCAAGACGCCCCTAATTGCCTCCACCTTCAACCCGGACTCCATGGTGATGGCAACGCTCCTGAAGGCTGGCGCGGATGTCAACGCTCGACAAAAAGATGGAGGGACCGCGCTCATGGCCGCCGCCGTAAGCAACCCACCCGAGACCATCGCGCTTCTCCTGAAATCCGGCGCGAACGTCAACGATCAGGACAACGATGGCGGAAGCCCGTTGATCTGGGCCGCCATATTCAATCCGAACCCCGAGGTGATACTCGTGCTCCTCAAAGCTGGCGCTGATCCTAAGGCGAAAACCAAGGATGGCAAGACGGCCTTCGATTTCGCGCAGGAGAACCCGAGCCTAAAGGGCAGCGCTGCCTTTACGACGCTCCAGGCTGCCTCCGAATAACGTTCAAAACGCTAAAGTAGCAGCCACCTCAATCGAGGCCTCCGCCCAGGCGCGTCGGCAGGGCGGAGGCAGCATGGCATCTCGGCTCGTTTTCGCGTCCGCTCTCGCGTTCGCCGGCATGGTCTTCGTCGCGGCGCAGCCTGTGCGTCGGCCCTCTCCGTACGTCGAGGTATCGGCCGGCCCTCTCATCGGGATCGATCGGCCGCTCAAGGGCTGCTCGGGCGACCTCGAAGTCGGGCTTCGCCTGGAGCCCTTCGAGGCGGAATTTCGCGCGGGGTCGGCCTACGATTTTTCCCTGGCTTCGGGAGCCCTGCGACTGGACTTGGAGATCGGCCTGGGCAGCGGGCTCCGGGCTATCGTCGGCGGCCTCCTCCCTTTCGGCGCGCTCCTCCTGGCGGACCCCTCGGCTCCGGAAGGCGCGCGCATCGCGGTCCGGCCGGGGGCCTGGCCCGACCGCTTCGGCCTCGGCGCGACGATCGCGGAGCTTCCCTGGCGGCCGCTCCGTGCGCGGCTCGGCATCGAGGCCGAGCTCGTTTACACGGCCTACCAGCCTCGACGCCGGGGACGCGCTGTCGGGCGCGGCGGCCTTCGCCGCGGCCGTCGAGGCCAAGCTCGCGCTGCGCTTCCGCTGGGGGGCTCCTTGACAGATGAAAGCCGGGCGGCGTTTCATGGGCTGATGACGAGCCTCATCCAGGCCGCGGGCTTCGACGTCGATGCCGCCATACGCCGCCTCCGCCAAGATCGCCGTGGCCTCTTCGCTCAAGCTTAAAGATGGCGAGAGCATCCTCATCGCCACGAACCCCGAGCGCGAGCAATTCGAGATAGCCGCCGCGATATACGACGCTGCGGCGGCGGCAGGCGCGAGGGCGGTCCTCGTCGTGCAGGGCGTCAAGACCCAGACCGACTACGCCGAGGAAAGCCTCATCGCGGCCTTCGAGTCGCGGCCCGACGTCTTCGTCTCGCTCTCCGCGGAGAAGCTCGGCAAGGACCGCGAGGGCATACGCACGCCCTACGACTGGAACGGCGTCAAGTACGACCACGTGTTCCACTATCAGCTGCACGGCGCCAAGACGATGCGGGCTTTCTGGTCGCCGGGCCTCACCCGCGCGATATTCGCGAAGACGGTGCCGATCGACTACGCCGCCCTCAAAGCCCGCTGCCGAGCAGTGGAGGCCGCCTTCGCCGGCGGCGTCTACGCGCGGGTCACCAACGAGGCCGGCACCGACATTCGCGTCGGCATCCACGGCCGCGCCCCCAAGTCCGACGACGGCGACTTCTCGCGTCCCCGGCACGGGCGGCAACCTCCCCGCGGGCGAGGTCTTCATCTCGCCCAAGCTCGGCGCCTCGGAAGGGGTCATCGTTTTCGACGGGTCGATAGCGGCGGTCAAGGGCGACATCCTGATACGCGAGAGCATACGCTGCCGCGTCGAGGGCGGCTTCGTCGTCGAAGTCGACCGGCGGCGAGGAAGCGGCGGCCCTGAGGGCCGCCCTCGAATCGGGTGAAGAGCGGCGGCGGGCGAGGCTGGGGCGCGAGGGGGCCCTGCCGGGCGACAAGGTCGCCTCCTATGCGCGCAACGCGAGGAACCTGGGCGAGCTCGGCATCGGCCTCAACCCCGCCGCGGAGATCGTGGGCAACATGCTGGAGGACGAAAAAGCCTTCCGGACCTGCCACTTCGCGATAGGCGCCAACTACGACGAGGACGCGCCCGCCCTCATCCACCTCGACGGACTCGTCCCCAATCCCACCATCGTCGTCGTCGATGGCACGGGCCGCGAGAGGGAGATCATGCGCAAAGGGGAATTGGCGCTGAAGAGCTAAAGCTGCGCGGTAAGGGAAAAGGACAGAGGGCCCGACACGGTCCCCGTCCCCGAAAAGACCTGCGTGGCGAGCATGGTCCCGTCTTCGTAGATGCTGACGACCAGATTCATGGTTCCGCTGTCGGTGGCGTCGCCTGAAATATTGACTGCCATGAAGCTTCCGGTCAGCGTCACCTGGTAGGTCGTCGACGTGAACGGGAGCGACACGGAAGCGCTGCCGACGGGAATCTGCGATTCGCCGCCGACACCATTGAAGACCGAGAGGTCGATGAGCTCGGTAGTGGCAGTGCCGCCAGTGACCGTGTAGTAAAAGCTATGGGAGCCCAGCGTGTATTCCGTCCGCCTTTGGTCCGACTCTCCCGCTCCCGCCGAGGAGCAGGCGCCCAAGCAGAGCGCGGAGAGGACGCCGAGGGCGAAGACGATCTTTCTAACTGTTGCCACGCTTCAATAATGGCATAATTCCCCCGGCTTTTCCATGGAGGAGCCGTCCTCGCGCGTGATTGAATCGCCGCCCCGATATCCCCTACAATGGCGCCCAGCACCAGAACCACGGAGTTGTCACATGGCCAAGGATCAGAGTCCCGAGCTTGCGGGCGAAGAGCTCGACGAGGCGGCGATAGAGCGCGAGTTCTCCGAGCAGGCGAGAATCCGCCGCGAAAAGCTCGTAAAGCTCCAGGCCGAGGGCCGCGACCCCTTCGCCGTCGTCCGCTTCGACCAGGCGCACCATTCCGCCGAGATCAAGGCCGCCTTCGACGACTTCGAGAACAAGGACGTCTCGGTCGCGGGGAGGATGATGTCCTTCCGCGACATCGGCAAGGCTTCCTTCGTCGACCTCCAGGACCGCGACGGACGCATCCAGATCTACGTCAACGCCGACGAGCTCGGGAGCGAGGAATACGGCCGCGTCAAGACCTACGACCGCGGAGACATCATCGGGGTCGAAGGGCACGTGTTCAAGACCCGCCGCGGCGAGATCTCCGTGCACGCAAAGAAGATCACGCTGATGACCAAAGCCCTCGAGCCGCTCCCCGAGAAGTACCACGGGCTCAAGGACACCGAGATCCGCTACCGCCGACGCTACCTCGACTTAGTGATGAACCCCGAGGTGATGGAGACTTTCAAGCGCCGGACGCGCATCGTGTCCGCGATCCGCGAGTACCTCGACGCGCGCGAGTACATCGAGGTCGAGACGCCCGTGCTCGCGACGATCGCCTCGGGGGCGGCGGCCCGCCCCTTCGTGACGAAGTCGAACGCCCTCGACCTCCAGCTCTACCTTCGCATCGCGACCGAGCTCTACCTCAAGCGCTGCATCGTCGGCGGCATGGAGCGCGTCTACGACATGGGCAAGAACTTCCGCAACGAGGGCATCGACATCCGCCACAACCCCGAGTTCACGATGATCGAGCTCTACCAAGCCTACACGGACTACAACGGGATGATGGAGCTCTGCGAGGGGCTCGTCTCCCACGCCGCGGTGAAGGCGACCGGGGGCACCAAGGTCGACTACCAGGGCACCGAGCTCGAGTTCGCCTCTCCGTGGAGGCGATTGACGATGATCGACGCGGTGAAATCGCACGGCGGCCCCGACTTCGCCGAGGTGGAGACCGACGACCAGGCGCGCGAGCTGGCAGCGAAACTCGGCCTGACCGAGGAGCTCAAGAAGAAGCTCAAGGACTGCACCAAGGGCGACATCGTCAACGCCGCCTTCGAGAAGTACGCGGAAAAGAACCTCATTCAGCCGACCTTCATCATGGACTACCCGACCGACATATCGCCCCTCACGAAGCAGAAGCCGGGGGACCCCACGATGACCGAGCGCTTCGAGGGCTTCGTCTACGGCCGCGAGATCTGCAACGCCTACTCCGAGCTCAACGACCCCATCGTCCAGCTCGAGCGCTTCAGGCAGCAGGAGCGCGAGAAGGAGCTCGGCGACGACGAGGCCTACGCCCTCGACGAGGATTTCGTCTCCAGCCTCGAGGTCGGCATGCCCCCCACGGGCGGCATGGGCATCGGCATCGACCGCGTCGTGATGTTCCTCACGAACGCCTACTCGATCCGCGACGTAATCCTGTTCCCGACGATGAAGCCAGATCTCGGCTAAAGGCCGAACTCGGCCTCTTTACAAGTACCGCTCGTTGAGATAGCGTAACCACATCCCATCTTCGAGGAGGTCGCGCGTGATTGATCAAAGGGAAGTTGCCCTCAACGTCCTCCGAGGACATCGGGAACGCTAGGAAAACGGGCGCCATCGCCCGCATCTAGCAGCCCTCACTCCGACCGGTTCTGCTGATCGGCACCCCGTCATCCCGATATCCTCCTCCTCATGGCTTCGCGGCGGCGCATCCCGGATCGGGTCCGTCCTCATGCCGCGAACTAGCCTCCGTCCGCGCATGATAGGACGATATCGTGGAAAAGTGCACGCTAGGTGATTTCGGATACATCGATTATTTCCAAGACGCTTTCGCCAGCCTCGCCGAGGCCGGCGACCTGCCCGCCCGCGTAATCGAGGAGCAGCGGGGCCGCTACAGAGTTGTCTTTTGGCCTGAGGGAAGAGGCGCGGTCGAGGCGGAGGCCCGGGCCTCGGCCGCCCTTAGGCGGGAAGCATCCTCGTCGGTCGAGATGCCCGCCGTCGGCGATTGGGTCGCGCTGCGGCCGGACGCAAGCGGGCTTCTCTTCATCCGCCGCGTGCTGCCGCGCGCCGGCGCCTTCATGAGGAAAGCGCCCGGGGATGTCGCGCACGATAAAATCGAGGCTCAAGTCGTGGCGGCCAACGTCGATTATGCCTTCATCGTCGCGGCGGCGGGAGCCGACTGGAAGCCTCGCCGCGTCGAGCGCTACGTGACGTTGGCGCGCGCCGCGAAGGCCGAGCCCGTGCTGGTCCTGACGAAGGCCGACCTGGCCGCCGATCCCGGGCGGCTCCTCTCGGAGGCCGAGGTCGCCGCCCCCGGCCTGCGAACGACCCTGGTCTGCGCCCCCAACGGCCTCGGCCTCGGCGAGCTGGCCTTCGCCCTCGAACCCGGGAAGACGATCGCATTGATCGGCTCCTCGGGCGCCGGCAAGTCGACCCTGTTGAACGCCCTCGCGGGCAAATCCCTGGCGCGCACCGGCGAAGTCCGCGCGGACGACGAGCGGGGCAGGCACACGACGACGAGCCGACGGCTGTACCGGCTCGAAGGCGGCGCGCTCGTCATCGACACGCCGGGTCTGCGCGAGCTTCAGCTTTGGGCCGACGATGAGGCCGTATGTTCGGCCTTCCCCGAAATCGAGGAGCTGGCCGCGCTGTGCAAGTTCCGCGATTGCCGCCATGAGGGCGAGCCCGGATGCGCGGTGCGCGCGGCGCTCGAGGCCGGCGAGTTCGACGCCGGCCGCTACGCCGGTTGGGGCAAGCTGACCAAGGAGGCGGCCTTCCTCCGCGCCAGGGAGGAAGGCTCGGACAGGGAGGCGGAGCGCAGGCGGTGGCGCGCGATCGAGCGGTCGAGGAGGAGCTTCGCGAAGACGAACCGTCGCGACTAATAGTAGCGCGATTCTTTGGACGAGGGAGCGCGAGGGAGAGACCTTTGGCAAAGGTCTCGCTCTCGCTCGAACTACTACGAGGGCGCGGCGCCCATGTGCGCCAGGTACTCCTCGAGGAACTGCAGGGGCTCGGAGCGCCGGTCCAGGATGCTGTCTACGCCTCCCATGATCGGCAGGTCCAGCTTGCGCGCGGCCGCGATGGCCGCGACGTGTTTGCAGGCGACGGCTCCCTCGGGCAGATAGCCCAACTCGGAGATGCGGGCGATGAGGTCGTCGAGATCGCGGAAAGGGGCGAGGATCCCCTTTTCGACGATCTCGCGGCCGAACCGGCGGTTGCGCCCGTGGATCGAGCGGCAGGTCACGTCGAGATCGCCGACGCCCGCGATAGAAGTGAAGGTCTCCGGATGGGTGGAGCCCATCGCCGTGCCGAGGGCCTGCATCTCGTTGAGCCCGGCCGCGAGCAGGAGGGACTCGGTGTTGTCGCCGAACTCCGCCGGGCCTACTTGGCCCGGGAGGGGCCTACTTGGCCCGAGGGGCCTACTTGGCCCGAGGGGCCTACTTGGCCCGAGGGGCCGACTTGGCCCGAGGGGCCTACTTGGCCCGAGGGGCCTACTTGGCCCGAGGGGCCTACTTGGCCCGAGGGGCCGAGCTCGGCGCTCGGCTCGCAGGCGGTCTTGCCGGCGATCGCGTCGAGCATGCCGAAGGCGATGGCCACGACATTCTTCGCGGCGGCGCAGACCTGGACGCCCACGGTGTCCAGCGAGGGGAAGACGAGCACGCGGCTGCCGCGGAAGAGCTCGCGGACGCGTATCGCGTTGCGGCCGTTCTGGCTGGCCGCCGCGAGGCCGGTGATCCTCCCGCGCGACACTTCCTCGGCGTGGCTCGGCCCCGAGAGATAGACCGTGTTGCCGCGATAGAACCCCGGCAGGTAGTCCTCGAGGCTTTCGAGGATGAGCCGCGGCACCTGCTGTCCCAAAAGTGCCCCCTGCCCCGAGGGACCGCCGGCGACGAAGCCTTTCGTCACGACGACGACCAGGCTATGGCCGTCCATGACGTTGGGCGCCCTCAGCATCCGCCTCGCCACGCTCATGAGATAGGGGGAGGGCACGGCGAGCAGGATGACGTCCTTGTCCGTGGCGACGGCGACCGGGTCGGTGTCGGCTCCTATTCCGCGAGGCAGGCGAATGCCGGGCAGGAAGCGCTCGTTGCGGCCTTGCCCGAGAATGTCGGCGGCCACCTCGGGCTCGTTGCACCAGATCGCGACCTCGTGGCCGCATTCGGCGAGGACCTTGGCGAGGGCCGTGCCCCAGGCGCCTGCCCCGATCACTCCTATTCGCTCTGCCATGACAACCTCTCCAATTCCTCGACCTGCCGCGAGAAGACCGCGAGGCCTTCTCTCCAGAAGCCGGGCGTCTCGATGTCGAATCCCGCCCTCGCCGTGACCTCGACCGCGCTCGAGCGGCCGGTATCCTCGAGGATCCCGCGATAGACGCGCGCGAAGGCGCTGCCTTCCTCAAGATAGCGCGCGTATAGGGCGGCGCCGAAGAGCTGGCCGAAGGCGTAAGGGAAGTTGTAGAAAGCCAGCTCCGGCGAGTAGTAGTGGCCCTTGACGAGCCACATGTAGGGATGGAGCCGGTCGGGGTCCAAGGCTTCGCCGTACGTCCTCTTCTGGGCGTCCCGCATGAGCTCGCAGAATTCGTCCGGAGAGAGCTCGGACCCGGCTCGGCGCTCGAACACCGCGCGCTCGAAATAGAAGCGCGAGAGGATGTCGACTATGACCTGGCAGGCGTCCTGGAGGTGGAGCTCGAGGATCGCGGCGCGTCGGGCGGGAGGCTGGCCGGCTCGGGTCGCCTCCTCCAGGGCGCTTTCGAACACGAGGGTCTCCGAGAAGATCGAGGCCGTCTCCGCGAGGGTCATCGGGTATTGGGTGTAGACGTAGGGCAGGCCGCGGACGCGCTCGGCGTGCCAGGCGTGGCCGAGCTCGTGGGCCACGGTGGTGACGGAGTTGAAGGAGCCGTCGAAGTTGCAGAGGACCCTGGCGGCTTTCGCCGCCGGGAAGTCGATGCAATAGGCGCCGCCGACCTTGCCCGGCCGGGGCTCGGCGTCGATCCAACGGGACGCGAAAGCGCGGGAGGCGAAGGCGCCCATCGCGGGATCGAAGGACGAGAACTTCTCGACGATGAAGTCGCGCGCCTCGTCGAAGGTGAACCGGGCGCCTTCCGCCCCGACGGGGGCGAAGAGGTCGTAGAAAGCGCATCTGTCCACCCCGAGGAGCCTCGCCTTGACGCCGAGGTACCGCCTCCACGAAGGCAGGGATTCCTCCATCGCAGCGATCATCGAGTTCAGGGTTGCGCGCGAGATTCTCGCCTGCTGGATCGATTTGTCGAGGGCCTCGCCCCAGCCTCGGCGCGCGTTGAGCGATATCATGAAGCCCTTGACGCCGTTGAGCGCGGCGGCCACCGAAATCTCGTTGGCCTCGCAGAGCCCCAGCTCCAGGCGGTAGGCCTTCTCCCGGACCGACCGGTCGGGATCGTAGGCGAGGTTGCGCAGCTCGACGAGGGTCTTCCGCTCCTCCGCCGCGCCGGCTCGTGCGTCGGGGCCGGCCTGGTCGGCGGGCCGCCAAACGGCAGACGCGGCCGAGGTCACCGCCTCCTGCAGCCGGCCCCAGGCGTTCCCGCCGGACCGCGCGAGATCGGCTGCGAGCTCCTCGAGCTCGGGGGCCATCTGCTTGGAATGCCAGAGTAGCTCTTCGCGGATATGGAAGGCGAAGGTTGCGAGGCCGGAGGGGCCCTCCACGGCCGCGGCAGCCGGCCTCGCGGCACCCGAAGGCGAACTGCCGAGCAACGCTTCGACTTCGGCCCGCCGCTCGGCGAGGGCGTTGCGGAAGAGGACTTCGGCCTTTTGCAGGGGCAGGCCGAGCTCCTCGACCGCGTTGAGCTGGGCGAGAGCCTCGGGATCGCCCGTCGCCGTCGAGAAAACGGCGTAGGCGTACGCGCTGAGGGTCTCGTAGAGCGAGCCCGACTCGTCCTCGAGGGCCAGGGCCTTGGACAGCCACTCGCCTAGGTTCTCGGCGGGAATGATCTTCGACGAAGGCGCAATCGGCGACTTCGTCGCCGCCAAGCCCGCAGGGCTTGGCGAAGGGGCCGCGGCGATGTGGGCAAGCAGCTCCTTGGCCAGAAAGGCGATCCGCGCTTTCGCGGCGGCGAACTCGGGCGACGCAAACGACGGGTAGATCGGCGCCAGGTCCCAGCGAGGGACCTCGAGGCTAGATCCAGCCATCGTTGGGGTCGTTCCAGGCGCAGAGCTCGGAGGGCTCGAAGAAGAGCCCGATCTCACGCTCCGCGCTGGCGCTCGAATCGGACGCATGGACGATGTTGAGCCCCGTGTGCATCGCGTAGTCGCCGCGGATCGTGCCCGGCAGAGCCTCCTCGACTTTGGTCGCTCCGCAGAGCCTGCGCACCTGGGTTATGGCGTTGTCGCCCTCGATCACCATGGCCACGACCGGACCTGACGTGATGAATGACACCAGCTCTCCGAAGAAGGGCTTTTCGCGGTGCTCGGCGTAATGGGTCTCGGCGAGGCTCCGGGAGATGGTCCTCATCTTGAGCGCGACGATCTTGAGCCCCTTGCGCTCTATGCGAGCTATGATCTCCCCGGCGAGCCTCCTGGGCACGACTCCCGGCTTGAGCATAGTGAAAGTCCTTTCGACGGCCATGCGTTCCTCCTGCTTTTTTTGCGCCAGGCACTATAGCACGAGGAGGCTCACCTTGACACCGGCAGGGACGCGAAGCCTATAGTCCTCTTACGATGCGCAGTCGCCTTCGGATCGGAATCGACGTCGGATCCACGACGGTCAAGCTGGTCGCGTTGGATGGCGCGGGCTGTCCGGCTTTCGGGCGCTACGAGCGCCACCGCTCCGACGTCCGCGCCGCCTTGGCCACGCTCCTCGAGGACGCCGCCCGCGAGCTGGGCGGCCGCGCGCGGGAGGCCTTCGTCGCGGTCACGGGCTCGGCCGGCATCGGCGAGGCCGAGCGACTCGGCCTGCCGTTCTCCCAGGAGGTGATGGCCTGCTCCGAGGCGGTCGAGGCCCTGCTCCCCGCGGCCGACGTGGCCATCGAACTCGGCGGAGAGGACGCCAAGATCACCTACTTCGGCGACCGACTCGAGCAGCGGATGAACGGCAGCTGCGCCGGCGGCACCGGCTCCTTCATCGACCAGATGGCGCTCCTCCTCGGCACGGACCCGGGCGGCCTGGACGAGCTCGCGTCGAGGGCCGAGACGGTCTACCCCATCGCCGCGCGGTGCGGAGTCTTCGCAAAGGCCGACCTCCAGCCCCTCGTCAACGAGGGCGTACGGGCCGAGGACCTCGCGGCGAGCGTCTTTCAGGCGGTCGTCAACCAGACGATCTCGGGCCTCGCCTGCGGCCGTCCCATCAAGGGGCGCGTCGCCTTTCTGGGCGGCCCACTTCACTTCTTGCCCCAGCTCCGGCGCCGCTTCTCCGAGACGCTCCGCCTCGGCCCCGACGAGGTCCTTCTACCCGAGGACGGCAGGCTCTTCGTGGCCGTCGGCGCCGCCCTGCTCTGCGGCTCGGCATGCTTCGACCTGGCCCGGCTCGCGGTCCGCGCACGGGCGGCCGGGCCCTCGCGCCGAGCCTCGGAGCGGATGCGGCCGCTCTTCGCCGACAAGGCCGAGCTCGCGGATTTCCGCGCTCGGCATTCGGCGGCGCGCCTAAGCCGCCTCGACCCTGAGTTGCTCGAGGGCCCGGCCTTCCTCGGGATAGACGCCGGGTCGACGACGAGCAAGATCGCGGCGATCGACAACCGCGGCAACTTGCTCGCGTCGTTCTACGCCCCCAATGGCGGTCAGCCTCTTTCCGTCCTCTCGAGCGCGTTAGGCGAGCTCTATTCCCGCCTCCCGCCCGGCGCGGAGATCGGTCGGGCCTGCGCCACCGGCTACGGCGAGTCACTGGTCCGCGCAGCCCTGGGCGCCGACGACGGGGAGGTCGAGACCGTCGCGCACTTTCTCGCCGCGCAGAGCCTCCTCCCCGGCGTCGAGGCCGTCCTCGACATCGGCGGGCAGGACATGAAGTACCTCCGCGTGAAGGACGGAGTGATCTCCTCGATGCTGCTCAATGAGGCCTGCTCCTCCGGCTGCGGCTCTTTTTTGGAGACCTTCGCCTCCTCCATGGGTCGCGACGCGCCCTCCTTCGCCGCCCTCGCCCTCGAGTCCTCCGAGCCCGTGGACCTCGGAAGCCGTTGCACGGTCTTCATGAACTCGCGGGTCAAGCAGTCGCAGAAGGAAGGCGCGAGTCCGGCCGACATCTCGGCGGGCCTCGCCTACGCGGTCGTGCGCAACGCCCTGCAGAAGGTGATCCGTCTCCGCAACCCCGCCGATCTCGGAACCAAGGTCGTCGTGCAGGGAGGCGCCTTCGCGAGCGACGCGGTGCTGCGCGCCTTCGAGCTCGTCGCCGACTCGCGACCGCTGCGACCCGCCGAGACCGGCCTCATGGGCGCCTACGGGGCGGCTCTCGTCGCGCGAGGTCGCCATAAGGCGGGAACGGTCTCTTCCATAATCAAGGCGGACGAGCTGGGCTCGTTCACGCACGCGACCGAGCCGCGGCGCTGCCCCGGATGCGCGAACTCCTGCCTCCTCACGATCAGCCGCTTTTCCGGCCGCGGCGCGGCTATCCACGTCACCGGCAACCGCTGCGAGCGCGGCGCCCTGCTGGCGGCCGGTCACGACTCCGGCGTGACTTTGCAGAACGCTACGCGTCCATCCAATACCCTGGGGGGCCACACGGGCGACGCGAATGCCGGAGACGAGACAGCGCCGCCAAATATCTACGCCTGGAAATACGAGCGACTCTTCCGCTACGAGGCGCTGCCGATCGAGAAGGCCCCGCGCGGCCGGATCGCAATGCTGCGCGTCCTCAACCTCTACGAAAACTATCCCTTCTGGTTCGCGATCCTCACCGCCCTGGGCTTCAGGGTGGAGCTTTCGCCGAGGTCCTCCAAGGCAGTCTACGAGCAGGGGCTGGACAGCATCCCCTCGGAATCGGTCTGCTATCCCGCCAAGATCGCTCACGGGCATGCGGTGTGCCTCGCGCGCGTCGCTGCGCCGCATGGCCGAGCGGCGGGCGGGAGCGTCTTCTACCCCTGCATCCCCCGCGAGAAGAGGTTCGTCGCGCGCTCGCGCGACCGCTTCAATTGCCCAATAGTCACCTCCTATCCCGAGGTGCTGCTCAACAACGTCGAGGCGTTCCGCGACGGCAGCGTAGACTACCTCGAGCCCTTTCTGCCGATCGCGAACGACAAGAGGCTCGCCGCGCGCCTGGTCGAGGTCTTCGCGCGCCGGGACGTGTCCGCCGCCGAGGCGAGGGCCGCCGTCGCCGCGGGCCGCGTCGAGGATGAGGCCTACCGCGCCGAGCTGCGCGAGCGGGGCGAGGCAGCCCTCGAGTGGGTCGAGCGGACCGGCGGCCACGGCATAGTCCTGGCGGGAAGGCCCTACCATGTCGACCCCGAGATCCACCACGGCATGCCGTCGCTGATTACTGACCTCGGGATGGCCGTGCTGAGCGAAGACTCGATCGCCCACCTCGCCGAGGTCGCGAGGCCGCTGCGCGTCGTCGACCAATGGGCCTACCACTCGAGGCTCTACGCCGCCGCCACCTTCGTCTCGCGGCGCGGCGACCTCGACCTCGTCCAGCTCGTCTCCTTCGGCTGCGGACTAGACGCGGTGACTTCCGACCAGGTTGCCGAGATCCTCGAGGCGACAGGCAAGATCTACACCAGCGTCAAGATCGACGAGCACGCCAATCTGGGCGCCGCCCGGATCCGCCTGCGCTCCCTAGCCGCGGCGATAGCCGAGCGCGCGGCGGCCGGCCGGTGCGTCCACGTGACGCCGACACCGGAAGGTCGGCCGCTCTTCACCAGGCGGATGAGGAGGGACTACGCGATTATCGCGCCCCAGCTTTCGCCCATCCATTTCGGCATCGTCGAGAAGGCCTTCAGGCTCTCGGGCTACCGGCTCGAAATCCTCAAGGTGACGGACAGGGAGGCGACCGACGCCGGCCTGCGGGCGGTGCACAACGACGCCTGCTATCCGACCATCCTCGTCGTCGGGCAGATCATGGCGGCCCTTCGCTCGGGAAGATACGATCTGTCGCGCACCGCGATCCTCATGAGCCAGACCGGAGGCGGCTGCCGTGCCACAAACTATGTCGCGTTCATCCGGAAGGCCCTCGCCGACGCCGGCATGGGGCACGTCCCCGTAGTCTCGCTGAGCGCGGCCGGCCTCGAGAGGAACCCGGGCTTCAGGCTCGGCCCGCTCCTCGCGGTCCGCGCGCTCCAGGCCCTCGTCTATGGCGACGCTCTCATGCGATGCCTCTACCGGACGCGGCCCTACGAGGCGCTGCCGGGCTCCGCCGACGGCCTTGCGGCCGAGTTATCGGCCCGATGCGAGGCCGCGCTCGAGTTTCCGTCTCGCCGCGCCTTCCGGCGCGTCCTGCGCGAGACGGTCGCCGCCTTCGAGGCCTTGTCTAAACGGACCTGTCAGCCCAAACTCCGCATCGGCGTCGTCGGGGAGATCCTCGTGAAGTTCCACCCGGAGGCCAACGGCCACATCGTGCGGCTCATCGAGGACGAGGGGGGAGAGGCGGTTGTGCCCGACCTCTACGATTTCCTCCTGTATTCCTCGTACAACGGCCTGTTCAGAAGGAAAGCCCTCGAGGCCAGCCTCAAGGACGCCGTCGTCGCCAAGGCGGCCGTAGCCTTCCTCGAGCGGTTCCGCTCGCCGCTGATCGAGGCGCTGGCCGCGGCGAATGCCCGGCCCGGCTTCGGGACGCCGATCCCCATCCGCGACCTCGCCCGCGGCGTGGACGGGATCGTGCAGCTGGGCAACTGCACCGGCGAAGGCTGGTTTCTCACCGCCGAGATGGTGGAGCTCGTCAAGTCGGGAGTCGACGGAATCGTCTGCCTCCAGCCCTTCGCCTGCCTGCCCAACCACGTAACGGGCAAAGGCATGCTGAAGGAGCTGCGCCGCCGCTATCCCGAAGTTCCGGTCGCCGCCGTCGACTTCGATCCGGGCGCTTCCGAGGTCAACCAGCTGAACCGCGTCAAGCTTCTCATGGCCGGCGCGCGCAGGGCCCGCACGAAACGCGGCTAGCGCAGCCCTCTCGCTCTATTCCACGTCGAGCCCGATCACGCAGATGTCGTCGTCGAACTGATCGCCGCCGCGGAAGGCCAGGAGTTGGTCGTACAGCTTCTTGACGAAGGCGCTCGCGGGAAGCGGGCCGTCCTCGATGATCTTCGCCTCGAGCAGGTCGCCGAAGACCTCGCCGTCGCGCACCAGGGACCGAGCCTCGATGAGGCCGTCGGTATAGAACATCAGCTTCGAGGCGGAAGGCAGGCTTACGCGATAGTTCCTATAGGGCTTCCCCGATCCGGCCATGTCCGCGCCGCTCATGATCCCAATAGGCAGATTCGTGTTCCGGATCGGGACCTCGACGACCTTGCCCTCGTGGAACAGGTAGGGCGGCGGGTGGCCGGCGTTCGAGTAGGTGAGGGTCCGGGCCTCCCGGTCGAGGACGCCGTAGAACGCGGTGACGAAATTGAAGTTCGTCCGGCCTATCAGGAGGTCGTTGAGATAGCTCAGCATCATGGCCGGATTTCTCCGCTGCTTGTCGGCCTGCAGGATCGCGCTCTTGAGCATAGCGGCGATCATCGCGGCGGGCACACCGTGCCCCGAGACGTCGGAGATGAACACCCCCAGGCTCCGATCGCCGGCGAAGGGCAGGAAGTCGAAAAGGTCGCCGCCCACCTCCTCCATCGGCTGGTAGAAGAACGCGAGGCCCTCGCTCGGGCTCGCGACGGGTATGAGCTGCCGTTGAATGCTTCGCGCCATCTCCAGCTCGTTTCGCATCGCCTTGTCCTTCGCGACGAGGGCGTTGCGCTCGACCTGGAGCTCCTCGCGCTTTTCGCCGATCTCGAGCCGATGCTGGAAATTGGACCTCGCGTAGGACTCGATGTAGAAGCAGACGATCATGCCCATCACGTTGGCCGCGATGAAGAAGAAGTTGTTGTTGATGAACACGACGCGGAGCTCAGGCACCTCGAGCATCCGCTGCAGGAAGACGGCGGCGGCGTCGTAGCCGAGGATGAGAGCCCAGCAGCTCGCGGTCGCGATGGCGAAGCGCATCCGCGTGAAGGTGTAGGCGTAGATGAGGACCAGGATGAGCCCGGCGTAATAGAGGCTCGTGACGTTGGCGTCCTTGGAGAACGCTATCATCGCGATGATGCCGAAGCCGGCGAGCAGGGCGACGACGCTGCCCACCGCTTCCGAGATCCGCGCGAAGAAAGGGAACAGGCTGAGGACGAGCGCGATCGCCAGGGCCGGGCACACGATCCCGAACCTGATCAGCCAGAAGAGCTCCTTGGTCTTGGGCGCCATGGCGGCGTCCAGGATTCCGAAGATCGCGTACAGGCCGATGCCCAGCGCGAAGGCCATCCTCACCATCGGCAGGGACTCGCGCCGGTAGTCTTCCAGGAAGCGCCGCTCGAGCTCGGGCGGAAAACGCGTTTTCCGCTCCAGCCGGAAGAGAGACCCCGAACGACGCGCCTCGAGTTCTACCATACGCAAGGATACTGAAATTCCCGGGGGCCGGGCCAGCGCCGACCTTGTCCTCCCTGACCCGAGGGGCCATACTCTAGGGCGATGAACGCCGAGTTCCACTACTACGCCGTCTACTTCCTCTGCCTTCGCGCAGGCATGCCCGAGACGCGTTGCGCGGACATCGCCTTCTCGTCGCAATACGTCGACAACGCGATCCTCGCCTACGAGGTCGACGACGGGGCCTTCACCTATCGCAGCCAGGTGACGCAAAACTATATTTTCTGGGACGAGGAGACGCTGCGCGGGATCTACCTGCCGTTCCACTTCATCCCCGGCAACCTCGAGGCGGCGCGCCGCGAACGAGTCGACGGCGCAGCCTCGCGCTGGACGGTCACGCCCGATTCGCCGCTGGCCAAGGCCCTGCTCGTCGCCGCGCTGAAGACCGGCGACGATTTCAGGATCGGCATCGCG
This sequence comes from uncultured Spirochaetota bacterium, assembly GCA_963828175.1. GTDB lineage: Bacteria > Spirochaetota > Spirochaetia > Treponematales > Rectinemataceae > UBA1306. The sequence continues at coordinate 19,661 of CAWHFT010000121.1, read as the reverse complement.
CTCCACTCCTACGCCGACACCTGGGCCCACCAGCATTTCTCGGGCAGGGTCGAGCCGTGCAACGTCGTCGACCCGTCGTCGCCCCTGCCCCCCGCGGGGCATCTCCAGGCCTTGCGGTCGCCGGACGACGCGGCCGGGCGCTGGACCGATGCCCGGCTCGTCCCGGAGCTCTCCCGCGTCGACAACTCCGCCCGTTTCCGCGCGGCTGCGCGCAAGATCTACCGCTACCTCCGCACGTTCCTCCGGTCGGGCTTCGAGGAGGAGGAGCTGGTCGTGGACGAGCTCGCCCAAGTCTGGTCGCGCTATCCCTCGGACATGAAAGCCCGCCTGGCGAGCTACTCCGTCGACCTCGACATTCCGCCCTACGACAAGCGCTCCTATCTGTCGAGGGCGGGCATCGTCGACGAGCGCCCCGAGGAGGGCATGCTCGGCGGTTACGACAAGCTCGACTGGCTGCGCGGCGAGATCGCCCGACGCTCGGGCTCCGGCTCGGGCGCCAAGCGCGTAGCGACGAGGGGCCTCTTCCGCGGCTCGGAGCTGCACCGCTGGAACGAGGCCGCCCGCGCGCACCGCGAGCTGGCCACCTCGCTGCTCGCCAAGGAAGGGCTGGTCTGAGCGCTTCCCGCCGCGACTCTTTCCTTCCGGCCGGCGCTCTCGCGACCTGCGTCGCGGTCGCGGCCGTCATCCTCGCGGCCGCGACCGCGTTTCTTGCGGCCGCCTGCGCGTCGCCGCTCAAGGTCGGCGCGACCGCCGACCCTCTCGCCATACTGTCGCCCGGCTCCTTGGCCTACGCCCGCCTCGCGGGTTCCGCCGCAAGGGACCTGGCGCCGGCGCTCCTTCCCGCCTCGACGGCCAAGGCCCTCGCGCCGATCCTCGCCAAGACGCGCGTCCTCGCCGTCGGAATCGGCTCGATGCCCGCAGCCGATGCGCCGGCCGCGCCGGCCGCGCCGGCGGCGCCTGCCTTCCAGGCGTGCCTCCTGGGCAGCTATCCCTTCCGCGCCGCCGCCCTGTCTCTGGGCTCCGACCCGGCCTGGAAACGCGAAAAGGCCGGCTATTTCGATTCCGAGCTGGGCATGCGCGCGGCCGTCCCCGGCCCGGGCCTCGTCCTCGCTACTTCGGGCACGCTCGAGCCCCTTCTGGCAGCCGTCGCCACTCCCGGCGACTCGCCGATCCCGCGCGGACTAGAGACGCCCGGCTCGGCCGATCTCGCGATCTGGATCCCCGAGCCTTTCTCGGGCCTCGTCGCCAGGCTCTACGGCGAGGCGATGGACGTGCCCGCGCGCGGCCTCCTGATCGAAGGCAGACCGGAGGCGAGGGCGTCCGGCCAGACGGGACCTTTGGCGGACGGAGTCTACGTCCTCCGGGTGGTCTTCCTGATGACCGACGCGGACTCGGCGCGGATTTTCCGGCCGGCTCTCAAGCTCGCCTGGTACGGCTTCTCAAAGGCCTTCCTCGGCAATGACGCCGAAGCCGCCCTCGGCGCCGCATTCTCGCTGAATGGAAACACGTACTCGGCCGAAGGCATCCGCGTATCGTCGGCGGCCATCGCCTCGGCCCTTTCACGGCTCAAAGGATCGCTCGAGCGAGGGGAAAAACCTTTATAAAAAGGTTTTTCCCCCCGCGCCCCCCTTTTCCAAATTGCATTTGCAACGAGACGAAACCGGAGTGACGAAAATTCTACTGGAAAATCTGGATATTGGCATCCTTCATTTCTCCTAGGAAGGTAAAGTACTCGCAGACTGTCACCCCAGTTGCCTGTTCCCTTGGCAATCCGGAAGGCAGCCTTCCCACCTTCGTCGGTCGAGGAAACCATGCGGTTCCCCGACAGCTCACACCATGATTCGATGTCCCTTTTCAGGTATTTGACGGAATCGGTGGTGAAAGTGATTTCCTCCCCCTCGGCAACGGTTATGTCCTCTTGGGCGTTTTGGGCATGCGCCGCAATGGTCGTCAAAATTCCTAAAATAACTATTGGAGCTTTGGGGAGGATGGAAACCTCCTGTGGTATCCCCTAAGGGATTATTTTCCCCCAGGACCTCCAATGTCCTTGCGAGCAGGCTCGAATTAAGCTCTGTGTCCGGTTCGAAGTCGCAGGACTGTCTGCGGTTTGTGGCCGAGCCTGAACAATGCAGCCTGCCGAACTCCCGCATCTTGGCTCTGGCTCTGGACAGCCTCTGCCTGAAGCATTCGGCCGTGATCCCCAGGGCCTCGCCAGAGAGGGATGCCTGCAAGCCGAAGACCTCGCCCAGGAAATACGCCTCCCGCTCATGTTCAGAAAGCGCTGAGGCGATCGCCCCCATAATACCCAGTTCAAGATGCAGACAGTGGCTGCCGACATTGGTTTCTGGGTTGGCTACTCCCTCCTCAGGTAAGGCGGTCTCTGACAGCTTTTTTTCCCGGAGAAAGTCCAGGGCCGTGTTCTTGGCCACTGAATATACCCAGGTTGAAAGCCTGAGCGCATCCTGCTTTTTCATAGGTGGTGTTCCCAAGAAGATGCCGCGGTCGAAGATTCCTGACCAGCCTTCATTGGGAATTCTCGCCCGAGAGGGCTGCGCCCTTTGCAAACGCCTCGATCAGGTCCACCAGAGCCGGGGCCAGCGGCAGCGAAGGGTCGGTGAACGAGGCGTAGTTCGCATCCTCGTCGTCGCCGACCTCCTTGAGCGCGTGGCTCATTCCCGGAATGATCCGAAACGCGGTCCCCGGCCTCGACGAGGCGAGGAGCTCGCTTTCCTCGGCGCCGACCTGAAGGTCCTTTTCGCCCGCTACCACGAGGACACTTCCGGGCGCGGAAGGACCAGGAAACGCGGCGGCGAAGGCCGCTCGAATATCGTACTTGAGCAGCGACGCGAGGTACGGCTGGGCGCTCGGCCTGAAGAAATCCGAAAAGTACGGGCTGGGGTGAGGGTAGCTTCTCCCTGATATTAGCGCGGTCATGATGGCTTCGGCTTCCGGCCTGTTCTCTTCCGGCGTCGAGGACAGGGCCTCCTGGACCGTCTCGAGCTCGGTCTTGCCCGACGCGCAGAGCGCGGCGATTCCGCCCACGCGGGCCGAGAAGAAGTCCGGCGCCGTGCCCACGCCGCCCGGCGCGGCGACGAGGGCGGCCGCCGCGACGAGGGCGCCCTCACCGTAGCCCGCCACCACGACGCGGGAAAATCGCGCGTCGGACGCCAGGGCGGATATCGCGGCCCTGGCGTCCCCGACGTGGTCGTCGAAGCGCAGATCCTCTTCCTTGCCCGCGAGCAGGTAGGCTTCACCCGTTCCCCTGCGGTCATAGCGCAGCGACGCGACGCCGCGCGAGCCGAGGCCCATGGCGAGTTCGGCCAACGCGTCGCTCCGGCCGGGCACCGAATAGTTGTCGCCGTCCCGGTCCTCGTTCGCGCCCGACAGGATGAGGACGACGGGGCAGGGAGCGCCATCGGAGCCGTCGGGCAACACGAGGCTGCCGGGAAGCTTCCCTCGTCCCGTATCGACCTGGTAATTCCGGCCGTAGTCCGTTCCGCGAGGCTCTGGTCCCGAATACGCCAGCGTAAAGGCCCCTGCGTCGCCAGAGGCTTCCGGGTCGCCGCCCTCGGGCGCGAGCCGCGCGGCGCCTCTCAAAAGGTAGCGCCCGTCTTGTGTCGCGGCCGACGAGGTGGCCCTGAGCTCGATCGCGCCGCCGATAGGAGCGCCGTCCAGCAGGCCGAATTCGATGCCGTTGAAATCCCGGACGACCCGGTCCAGCGGATAGCCGAACAGCCGCCTCGCCGGCAGGTCGATGAGCCCCGCCGATGTCCCGCCCGAAAGGTCATCCGCCGTGAAGAGCCTGAGGACGATCGGCTCGAGGCCCTCGCCGAGGTCCGCCTCCCCTTCCCAAAGGCCATCGGCGAAAACGCCGGTTCCCTGGGCGCCGACGGGCATAAGGAGAACCGCAATAAACGCGGACAGCAGCAAAGCCGAGGCGCGCCTCATGTCAATTGCCGCTCAGCACGGTGAAATGCCGCGAGACGCTCCGGCCCAATCCGTCGACCACCGTCAGCGTATGCGGACCGGGTCCGGGCCTCGCCTCGAGGGCGTGGACGCCCCGGGTCGAGCCGAGGTATTCGCCGTCGAGCTGCCAGAACACGACGGCGCCGCGATCGCGGTGCGCCGCGGTGAAGACAGTAGCGCCCGGCCGCCCCGTGATCTCGACTGGGATGAAGAGCGACGCCCCGTCCTCCGGCGCGATGATCGCCAAGCTGTTGTCGGAGCCGCTCTGCGCCGAGCCGGGCTTCCAGGGAGGGAGACTCTTGTAGTCGAGATTGCGCGAGAAGTACCTCTCCATCGCCGGCGGCAGGACGAAGAGCTTCTCGATGCGGACATTGGCCGGATCCTCCTCTTCCGCCCTCACCCGATAGCGGCCGTCCGCGCTCAGCGCCACCCGCGTGCAATAGGGGCACACGGGCAGGCTTTTCGCGGCGGCCGGCACGAGAGCCATCTCGACCCGCGGGCAGTCGGGGCCGGCCGCCCAGCCCGGAATCGGCGCAGACCTCGATCTCGCGGAAGGCCGAGCCGGCCGCGTCGGCGTCCGAATTTCTCGCGTTGGCCGCCAAAGAGGGCGCCCGAGCCGTGTCCTGCCCGAAAGTCCCGGCGTCCAGGTAGCCGAACAAGTCGAAGAGTATGGGCGCGGCCGCGGCAGTCCCTTTAAGCGATGGCCGGCCCTCCCCGCTCGCGTTTCCCACCCAGACGCCGACGACGAAGGTGCCGTCGACGCCGATCGCCCACGCGTCCCGGTTGCCGAAGCTCGTGCCGGTCTTCCAGGCGATGCGGCGCGACGAGGCGTAGTCCTCCCACGCCGCTTCCTCCTCGGGGCGCGCGACTTTCGTGAGCGCGTCCAGGGTGAGGATGGCAGAGCCCGGCCGAAAAGGGATTCGGGCCGCCTCGGCCGCGCCGCGAGCTCTTCCCTCGTAAGCCCGAGGTCGAAGACCTGGCTCTCGCCGCTCGCGCGACTGCCGGCCCGCCCGGCCGACGCCGCGGTGCGCGCGAGCGCCGCGAAACGGCCGGCGATCTCCCATAGGTCCGTCTCGGCCCCGCCGAGGATCAACGTGAGGCCATAGTCCTCGGCGCGGCGGCGGAGCGTGGTCATGCCGGTGGAGACCAGAAGGTCCCGGAATCGCTCGACGCCGAACGACTTCAGGAGCCGCACGAAGGGGACGTTGAGCGATCTCGCGAGCGCCTCGTCGGCCCGCACTGCCCCGGAATAGTTGCCGAGATTGTTCTCCGGCTCGTACGAGCCGTAGCGCGTGGGCACGTCGGGCAAGAGGCTCCGGGGCCCGAGCTCGCCCGCATCCAGCGCGGCCGCGTACAGGAACGGCTTGAAGAGACTCCCCGAGCTGCGCTCCGCGCGCACTAGATCGACGGCTTCGCCGTGGCTTCCTGAGCGAGTGCCAGCTCGCGCGCCGACGGCGCTCGCGACGTCGGCGGGTACGTTGGCGACGTAGGCGAGGACTTCGCCCGTATCCACCCGCGCGACGATGCAGGCGCCGTTGAATACTCCTCCCTCCTCGAGCCGCGCCACCCTGCGCGCGAGTATGTCCGTGGCGCGCTCCTGCAGCGAGGCGTCGATGGTCGTCTCGACGCGGGCGGCGCCGAGCCCGACCCGGCCGGCCGCGTTCCCGCCCGCCGCCGACGCGACGAAGCGGTCGACGAGCTGAGGCGCGAGCCGGGGCAGGTCGAAGGGGGACGGCGGAAGCGGCTCCGCGAGCGCGAGCGCGAGATCGCCCTCGCCCATCTTCCCCGCCTGGGCCATCGCTCGCAGGAGCCGGTCGCGCTTGGATTGCAAAAGCTCTCGGTTCTTGCCGGGATGGGCGGCCGACGGGGCGTTGGGCAGCACCGCGAGGGTCGCCGCCTCGGCCCAGGAGAGCGAAGCCGGCGGGCGGCCGAAAAAGCGGAAGCTCGCTGCCTCGATGCCGACGACGTTGCCGCCGAACGGAGCGTTCTCGGCATACAGCCTGAGGACGCCGCTTTTGCCTTGGAAAAGTTCGAGCCGGATTGCCATCAGCGCCTCGAGCGCTTTCTCGCCGATAGCCCGCTCCGAGCCGGGCCTGCCGAGCCGTGCGACCTGCATGCTGATAGTCGATCCGCCGGAGACGATCTTGCCGGCCCGGGCGTTTTGAAGTACTGCTCGCGCCAAGGCGATCGGATCGACCCCGGCGTGGGAGAAGAAGCGCTTGTCCTCGTAGGTGGAAAGGGCCTGGACGAAGCGCGGAGGGACGGTCTTTCCGGAAGGCAGCCGCCACTGCCCCGACTCGGACACCGCAGCGCCCAACAGCTCGCCGCGCCTCGCGTATACGGCAACCGAGAGGCCGCCCGGAAAGCTCGGGGATGGTATCGCCGCGAGGAATGCCAGCGCCAGCGCCGCCGCCGAAGCCAGGGGGGGCCCGCGGTCGAGACGCGCCCACAAGGAGTGGGCCGCCCACGAGGCGAGGCGCCGCGCCGCCGCGTTAGCGGCAGCCGCGCCTCGACGCGCGGCCGCTGCGGCGGGCAGGCGGCCCCACACGGCAGCGGCCGCTTTGCCCGCGGCGGTTGCCGCGCCTCGCGCGGCCGCTGCGGCGCGCAGAACGGCCGCCCTCAAACGAATACTCAGACCATCCCTTTCCTCTTCACGCTCGGTCATTGTCCGGCGCGCGGACCGAGCCACTTTCCGGGCACCAGGGCCTGGAACCGCTGATCGTACATCGCGCTCACGGTAGTCGCCGGCATGAAGAAGTTCCCATCGTAGGTCTTCGTTACGTAGACCTTGAATACCTTGGGCTGCTTCGCGTCCATCGAGAAATAGGTGAGCACGCGGTCGTCGCGGACGTCCTGATAGTCGAATAGCGGTGGGGGAGGCGCAGCCGGCGAGCCTGAATCCTCCGAATCGTCCTGATTGCTCGAGTCGCTCTTCGCGGGCTTCGGGAGTTCTGCCCCCGGTCGGAAATCGACTATCTCCCAACCCGAGGGCAGGAGCTGGGTAAGTGCGAGATTCTTGAGAGCCTGACCCGAGCGATTGCGCACCGTGGCCTCGACGATCATATCGGCGCCGGCCTCGGCCTTCGCGGGGTCCACTGTCTTGCCGTCCATGCCCAAGTAGCGAAGCGAGAGCGAGAGGCCGTTGGCCATGGGCCGTTCGTTGCCGGCGGCGGGCGTTCCCCTCGCCAGTATCCTCGCGAAGACCGGCGCGCCGCCGGAGTTGGCGATCGTGACCGAAGCCTGGACTCCGTCTGGAGCGGGCAGCTCGAGGCGAGCCATCGGCTTGTCGAGCTTGACGCTGCTCGTCTTGCCCGATCCGTCGAGCGAGACGGTGGCGGTCGGCGCCGCCGAGCTCGCCGCCAGGATCGCGTACGGGAGGGCGGCCCCGAGGGCGGCTCCCAGGTCCTGGGTCGAGAGCCACCTGCGCGAGTCGAGGTCGTCGGCGAGCTTGTTGTAGACGGGCAGCGCGCGATCGGTGTCGCCCAACGCGTTCAACGCGTCGAGGACCACCGCCCGGTCGCGGATCTCCGTGCCGTAGGTGTTGTCGAGCATCCCGGGGTAGGAGGCGACGTCGGACGAGAGGCCGCTCGTCAGGGCGGCGGCGGCGTCCTGCATGCCGGCCATCGCGTAGGCGGCGGCCAGGCGGAAGCGCGCGGCGGTCGGGATCCCCGGGAAGTCGCGGAAGCGGTTCATCGCCGCGATCTCGGCGCCCCCGCCAGGGCGAGGTCGTAGAGCCGATAGGCCTGCACTGACTGGGACCAGGCCTCCGACGAGTTCCAGCCGCGGCTCGAGCGGGCGAGGTAGCCCAGGGCCGGATCCAGCAGACCCTGTGGCGCGTCGAAGCCTTCCTTGCGGCACGCGAGTAGGAAATGCGTCACGTAGGCCGTGATCCAGTCGTCCTCGTCGCCCTCGCCGGGCCACATCGAGAAGCCGCCGCGCTCGGTCTGGAAGCCCCGCAGCTTGTCGATGGCCGCGGCGACGTTGTCGCGGGCGGACGCCGCCTTGTCCGCGGACAAGCTGACGGCCTTGGGCAGGTAGAGCTGCGGAAAGGCGCCGGAGGTAGTCTGCTCGGCGCAGCCGTGCGGGTACTGGATGAGCCAGTCCACGCGCTCGGCGAGATCGATCGGCTTGAGGCGCGAGAGCTCGACGGAAAGGGAGTTCGTGCCTTTCTCGCCCGGCAGTGCGATGGGCGCCGACCAGGTCGAGCCGGCATTTACGACGGCGCCTGAAACGCTGGTGACGGCCGCGCCCACCGACCGCACCTGGATGTCGATGGACTCCTGGGCGCTCTTGCCCTCCATCGTGGCCAGGAGCTTGAGGTTGCCCATGCCCGGCGACGAGGCGGCCCTGACGCGGAACATCGCGGACAGGTCGCCATCCTGCTTGAAGCTGAGGGTCTGCGTGTCGCCGCCGACGAGGGAGAGCGCGCCGGAGGCTTTCAGCGTGACCGTCGCCTTCTTCGCGCCCATGAAGGCGAAGACCGTGGCGGGTATCGAAGCCTCCTCGCCGGGCGAGAGCACCCGGGGCGCCGTGAGCTGCCCCATGATGTCCGCGCGGACGGGCACCGACTGCTCGGCCGCCCCGAAGGCCGCGCCTGCCGCGGGCGAAGTCCCGCCTTTCGCAGTACCGGCCGCCATCTGACTCGGCATCGTCGCCGCGACGACCATGAAGCGTAGTGCGCCGATATAGGTCCCCAGCTTGAAATTCAAGGTAGCGGTCTCGCCCGACTTGAGCTCTCGCGGCGGGAAATAGTAGACGACTGCCGGGAAGCGGCTCGGCTTGCGGCTGCCTGCGCCGAGAGCCTCGTCGGAGCCGCCCACGGCGAGCAGGGTCTCCAGCTTACCCGAAAAGGCCCCGGCCACGTACTGGTAGAGGTCCCAGGCCGAGAGCGAGCTCGCTTCCTTCTTGTAGAACTCGTTCCAGGGGTCGGGCGTCTGGTAGCGCGTGATGCCCAGGAGACCCTCGTCGACCACCGCGACCGTGTAGGTCATCGGCCGTCCCTTGTCCTCCCGCACGGTGAAGCTCGCCTGGCCCTCGGGAGCGAGGGTTGCGGGCGTGCCCAGGACCGGCTTGATGCGGGTCGCCGGGTCCTCGACCATGACGGGCACGATGCCGTAAAGGCGGATCGGCAGGTCGTTGGCCGTCTGCAGATGCGGCTGGACGAAAGTCACGTGGACGTAGACGTTGGGCGCCATATCCGGCGTGACGTCGAACGCGTAGGCAGTCGTCTCCTTCTTGGTCGGCACCCACTCCTCGCGGAGGATGCGGCCGGCGCGCTCGATTTGCACGAGTGCCTGACCGTTCTCGTTCGACGGGAAGCTGACGGAGGCTTTGTCCCCGGGCGCGTACTTAGGAGCGCCGACCGACAGCTCGAGCATCGCCTCGGCCCCGCCGGAGTCGCGGCCCCTGCCCGCCCAGCCCGGCCAGTCGATGTAGACGATCTTGCCGGCGGCGTGCCCGCCCTGCTTGTCCTCGACACGGACGAGGTAGCGTCCCCAGCTCGGGTACTTCACCTGGAAGATCCAGAAGCCGCGGCCGTCGGGCCCGATCGTCACCGTGCCCTTCATGACGGGTCGCTGGTAGAGCTCGTCCGCGCGCTGCGCGAGGCTCTCGTCGCCCTTCTCCCACCACCACGCCAGTCGAGCTGGTAGAGCGCTATGTCGACCGTGCCGCCGCCCTTCACCAGCTTGCCGTCGCGGTCCACCATCGCGAGGTCGACGCGCTGGTCCTTGTCGACCAGGAGCATGCCCCGCGCGGCGTCGCCCTTGGGCAGGCGCAATCCGACGTAGCGGTTGTACGGATGGAAGTCCACGCTCGTCGTTTCGCTGGAGAAGATGCCCGAAGGCTCGAAGACGCGCGTGAGGATGTTCGCGGTGAGCTTGCCGGGAGTCAGGCTCGAATTTTGGCTCTTGTCCGAGCTGAAGTCGACGCCGAAGCTCGCGCTCCCGTCGCTCCCGAGACGGTCGTCGAAGAGGACCATGCGGTCGGACGAGGCCGTCCTCGTCGGGTCGTCGAACGTGTAGTCGGGCAGGGTGGTGAAGGTCGTGCCCGCCGCGGCGAAGGTGGCGGAGACATCGGCCTTGAGGGCTCCCGCCTTGGCCCCGGTGAGCCACGAGGCGCTCAAGGTCATGTTGTCCGTGTCGGTCGAGAGGTACGGAGGGGAGCCGGACGTGCTCGGCGCCGCGCCCTGAGGGGCGGCCCAGTCGAGGCCGATCTTGAGCCGGTTGGGCATGATCGTCTCGATCTTGAGGTTTTTCGCGAAGGTCCGGCCGCCCGCGGTTACGCGAGCCACGTAGGTGCCGGTGGGCGCGTCCTGCGTCGTGGCCGTATCGATCGCGTAGAAGCCGTTGACCGAGTCGGTGTATCCGCTCGTGCGCACTATGCGCCCAGCGGGTCCTCGAGCTCGAAGGCAATCGGATATTTTGAGGGCAGCTTGCCCGTGCGATCGTACAGGATGAAAGCGAGGTGGATCGCGTCGCCCGGCCTCCATACGCCGCGCTCGCCATAGAGAAAGCCTTTGAGCCCGGAGTCCGCCTTCTCCCCGCCGATGTCGAAGTGGCCAACGGCGAGGCTCGAGCCATCGTCGACCTTGAGCCAGCTCGTCTGCGCCCCCATCTGCACCGTGGCGAAGAACGGCTCGCCCTGAGTCTGGAGCGTGACGAGCCCCGTGCGCGCCGTCTGGCCGCTTACCAGGCTCCGGCGCTGGTAGTTGAATAGCGTGACCGTAGCTCCCGCGAGAGGCTTGGCGGTGCGCAGGTCGCTGGCCGCGACATGCCAGGCGCCGTCGGCGTCGCGCTTGATCGCCGCCCCGACGTCCGAGACGACGACGTTGCGCCGGATCGTGATGTCGTGATCGCCATAGGGCAGGTAGTAGGCCGGATGCAGAGGGTCGTCCTTGTACTTGTCATAGTCGTCGTAGCCGCCCGCCCACTGCTGGGCGTAGTCCCAGAAGCTGGACTCATTGTCGCCCTCGTCGGTGATCGTGTCGTCGGGAAATTTCAGGTCCTTGAAGTCGTGGTTGTTCGGGCCGACGTATCGGATGTCCCCGACGCGGAAGGTCAGCCGAATTTGGAACATGCCGTCCTTCTGCGCCGCGAGGAGCGGTCCGAGGTCGAGACCCTGCCTGACCCAGCGGTTCTTCCAGTCGTCCTTCCAGTCGAGGTCGAAGCGCTTGTGCCATACTACCTCCCCGACCCGCTTGAGCTCGTGCGAGGAGTCGAGGTCGTTGACCTGGAGGAACTGGAGCATGTTGTCCCCGTAAACCCGCAGGGCCTCGACGACCACGCCGGAGAGGTTCATCGTCTCGACCGGCAGCACGAGGCCCTGATCGGTCGGCAGGATGTTGCCCTTCGTCAGGAAGCGCACGAGGGGCTTCTCCCAGTCGAAGGCCACCGTCGCGGAGGCCGGCTGGGCGAGGTAGCCGCCCTGAGCGTCCTTCAGGCCCTTCTCGACCCGCACCGTGGCCGAGGCGGGCCAGGCCTCGGAGTAGAGCGAGACGACCGATCCGGTCACCGTATAGCGGAGATCGGCGACGCCCTCGACGGAGACGAGGCCGCGGAGATCCTGGGACTTGCTAACCGGCCGCGAGAAGGCCAGCTCGACGCCTTTGGAGCCGGAAGCCTCGTCTAGCCTCCTCGCCCCGATGAGCTCGAAGCTCGAGGTGGAGGGCAGCTTGACCACGGCCGTGCCGCGGCTCCTTCCGCCCCCCGCGCTCGAGTCGGCCAGGTCCCAGCGCAAAGAGACCGCGCGAGCCTTGCCCTCGGCCGCGATGCCGGACACCGTAAACCGATGCAACTTGTCGTTCTCGTGGTTCCAGGCGAGGTGCCCCACCGTGGCCGACAGCCCTTTCTCGACCGCCGCGTCTGAGAGGCCGTTCGTCAGCCGCACGGTGCCCTCGATGAGGACCGAGCCGTCATGCGCTATGCGGGGCGGCAACGTCTCGACCGCCACGCGCTGCTTGGCCGCGACGATGTCGAAGCTGAAGTAATCGTTCCCGACGGAGGCGGCCGCGAACCCGGCGGCGGCGATCGCGCCCATGTCCACCTCGACCCGGTATCTCTTGCCCTGGGCGAGGGGCCTGTCGGGGGCGAAGCTCAGCGTCCGCTCGTCTTCCCAGCTCGTCTTGCCAGAAACGGCCGGATAGAAGCGGAAGATTCCCCGGGGCGCCTCCGTGCCGGCTTCTCCGGCCGCTTTAGTCAGCACTACCTTGATCGTCGACCCTGCGGGCACGAGACCCGCCGAATACGCCTCGACCCTCGCCGGGTCCGGCGCCCTGGCCGCGCGCTCGCGACTCGAGAGCGCGCAGGAGAAAGCTATCAGGGCGGACAAGGTAACGACGGAATAGAGGGCAAGACGGCGCGTGAAGGACTGTCGGCGCATGCGAACCTCCGAAGAATGCTCTATTACCATACTCCGGGGCGGCAGGGGCTTCAAGGACAAGTTCGAGATTGGATCGCTGCAGATCTTGGGCTCAGCCTCCGCGCCTGATCCCCGCGACCGCCTTGATCAACACGACGGCCTGCTCGTACGCGCCTTCGTCTTCGACCGCGAGCCGGATGCCCCAGCCTTCCTTGGCCTTGTCGACGTCCAAGAGGCCGCCGAGAAGCGGCGCCAGACTCGCGTCCTCGCGCATGGCCAGGACCTCGCGCTCGCGCACGGCCATGCCGATGCGGAAGCTGCCGGAAGCGACCGTCAGCTCGAGGAGAGTCTTGGCGCCGTCGTGCACCTTGAGCTTCCACCCGTACTTCTTGCCGTAATGCTTCCAGTCCTGCGCGAATCCCGCCGCCGCCTCGAGGACGCCTTCGTACAACCCGTATTTGTCGCCGAGAGCCGACTTGACGCCGGCGGGGCCGGGAACCGGGGTTTCGCCTAGGAAATAATTTTCGCTCACGGTTGGCATTGTATCGCGATCTCGCCCAAATAGAGAACCGTTGTGTACCCGAAATGCACGATGCCGCCCTCGGCGTGCCGCTCGAAGATCGCGACGAGGTCGCCTAACGTCTCTTCGTAGCCTGTCTGCCCTTCCTGGGGCGCATAGGAGGCGGAGAACAGCCGACCCTTCAGGCTGTACGCCTACTGCCGCGCCCGAGCGCTTCCGTCCCCGCGCAGTCGACCTGGTCGTCAGGACGAGCCTGCCGGCCGACGAATGGGCGGCGGATTTCCTCGTGGGATTCGGACAGGCTTTCGAGGTTATCGAGCCCGAGGCCCTGCGCCGACTGGTCGGGAAAAGAGCCTCGGCCTTACTCGACTCCAATCGCTGATCGCCTGGAACTCTTCTCGCCTTCCCGGAATTCTCCGGGGGTTTGACCCGTCCATTTCTTGAAGGCCTTCCGGAAGACGCTCGGCTCGGAGAAGCCGAGCAGGCAGGTTATCTCCTCGACCGAGAAGCCCTCACGGAGGTACTTCTTGGCGAGGCCCCGGCGCGCCTCGCCGACGAGCTCGCCGAAACTCCGGCCCTCGGCCTCGAGCCTCGCCTGGAACGTCCGGACGCTCATCGACATGTCCCTCGCCACGCTGCGGATGGAGAGCGACTCGTCCGCAAGCCTGGCGAGGATGAGCCTGGTCGCCTGGCGACTGGCCGATTCTCCCTCTTCGAGCGTGGCGAGGATTTCGCGGGCGTATCCCTCGATGCGCTCGAGGAGGGCGGGGTTGGCGTAGAGCACGCCGATCTTGGCGATGGCGGGGTCGATGGTCATGGAAGTCTCGCTCTGGCCGAAAGAGACGGCACAACGGAAGACGCGCTCGTACTCCCGTCGGGACTCAGGTTCGGGGTAGGAAAAGCCGACCTCGAGCGGGGACAGGTCGACACCCGAGAGAGTGCGCATGATGGTCACCGAGCTCGAAAGGACGGCCTCGTAGCAATGCCGCGAGAGCGCGGGCGCGTTGGGCGGCACCGTCAGGGCGACCCTGACCTTGCCCTTTCGGATCGTGGCGCGGCCCTCGATGAGGTCGCCGATGATGCGGTAGTACTTGGCCGATTTCTCGAACGCCTCGCCGAGGGTCCGGCAGTTCATCATCATGTAGCCGAGGATGGACCAGGAACCGGCCTCGGCGAACTCGCCCATGTGGAGACCGAAGCAGGGATCGTCTGCGACGCGGGCCGCCTCTTCCTCGATCGCGACGTATTGCTCGATCGGTATGCGGGCGTCCGGGTCCCGGAAAAGCTCGGGATCGAGGCCCATCGAGGAGAGAAGCGCGTTTTGATCGAGGCGCAGCGATTTGAGGTAGCTGAACATCTGAGCAAGTATCGATACCGATACTTTTATGGAAAGGTCAGCCTTATGCGCGCGCATGGCCCGATGGTATCAACAGCCGCGCGAAATGTCAGCCTCTTCGCAGGATTGGTCATTGCCTTTCGAGGGCTCGGGCGGCTAGCTTATGGGACTATGAAAGCCCTATCTCCCGCGATTCCAAGAGGATGACCGATGAATGCGACAACCTATCGCGCGACGGTATTGACCGGCAAAGGCGGCCCCGAGATGCTCGAGCTGCGGGAATTCCCCGTTCCCGAGCCCGACCAAGGCGAAGTCCGCGTCCGGGTCCGCGCCTGCGGCCTGGGATCGACCGAAGTCGGCATGATGCGCCGGGGCTCCTATCCCTTCGCGCCCAAGGTCCCGTTCGCGCCTGGGTACGATGTCGTCGGCGTGATCGACGCGATCGGCCCCGGGCTGGTCGACAGTCCCCTCTCGCCGCGGATCGGCCAACGCGTCGCAGCGCTGTCGGTGTACGGCGGATTCGGTGAAGTCCTCGTCAGGCCGGCGGCCGAGTTCGTGCCGGTGCCGGCTGGCCTCGATGACGCCGAGGCGGTCGCCCTCGTCCTCAATTACGTCACCGCCTGGCAGATGATCGAGCGCGTGGCCAAGTCCAAGCCCGGAGAGCTCGCCCTCGTAACCGGGGCGAACGGCGGCGTCGGGACCGCACTTCTCGATCTCCTCAGGCTGCGCGGCGTGCACGCTATCGGAGCGGCCTCTCCCGCCAGGCGCGTGCTCGTCGAGTCCTACGGCGCGACATGGGTGGACTCGCGCGGCCACTCTATGGATGGGGCCGAGGGCCCCTCGCTGGTCGCGGCCGTCCGCCGGATCGCCCCGGCCGGCGTCGACGCAGCCTTCGACGCGATCGGCGGACGCGGATCGGCCGCCTGCCTGGGCGCCACGCGCCGCGGCGGGGCCCTGGTCGGCTATGGCTGGATGGGCACCGCCGTGGACGGAAAGATCTCCACGAAGCTGACCCTGCTCACGCTGTGGACCGTCCTCCTCAAGGCGCCGTTGTCTCAGCGGCGCGGCAACTTTTACGGCATCACGGGGCTGTACCGCAGCGACCCTCGGCCTTTCCGAGAGGATTTGGCTGCGTTATTCGGCATGCTCGGTCGCGGGGAGATCAAGCCGAGAATCGCCGCCCGGCTTCCTCTCCTCGAAGCGAGGCGCGGCGTCGAGATGCTCGAACGCGGCGGACTCGAAGGGAAAATCGTGTTACTCTCGGAGTAGCTAAAAGAACCAGGAGGAATCCATGTTCGTTCGTATCGCGCTCGGAGTTCTGCTCGTCTTCGCGCTCGGCGTCGGACTCGCGGGATGCTTCGCCGACGACATCAACAAACTCGTCATCAAGGATGTCAGCCTCGCCTCGGTCAAGGACGGTGCATACGAAGCGGCCCAGAACAACAGCCCCGTAACTGCCAAAGTTCAGGTGCTGGTCCAGGACGGAAAGATCGCCTCAATAAAAATTTTGTCCCACAGTCATGGGCCGGGCCACGGAGCCGACGCAATTTTGGATCGGGTCGTCGCAGCTCAAAGTCTCAAGGTCGATGCCGTCTCGGGCGCGACCTATTCGAGCAAGGTCATGCTGAAGGCCATCGAAACGGCTCTCGAGCAAGGCCTGTGAGCACGGCCGGGCCCAAACCTATGCTGACCTTGACGTTCGCGGTTTTCCTAGCCGCCTGCCAGATCGCGATATTCCTCCTGCCTGCCCTGGCGGGTACGCGGATTAAGCCGAATTTCGCGCCTCTGTTCGCTCTGGCGATTCTTTGGCTCAACTACGCGCTATCGCGTCGAGCAGGCGCCTCCCCGGCGCTCGGGGTCGTTTTGTGGGTAGCCTTCGGGATCGTCGGCTTCAGCTCGCTGACCCCGACGACGTTCGCCCTCTTTTCTTTCGCCGACACCCCGAAGTCCCAGCCGCCAATCGTCTTCGGAGCCGTCGGGGCGAAAAAATCGCTCGCCTTCGTCTATCATCCCGGCGCCTCGGGCTTCGCAAAAAAGGTTGATTCGAAATTCTTGGCCGATATGGCCGGAGCCGGGTTTCGCGGCACTTTGTACACGGCCCGTCCCGGCCTTGCCCTCGACCCGACCACGGTCGCCGCCCTCGGCCTCTCAGCTCCTGTCTACACCGGCGAGATCCGGCCCGCCCTAACTTCCTATGTTGCCGCAACAGACCTGCGCGGGATCAAGTGCTTCGTCATACTGACCGGCTGGTTCGCCTCTCCAGATATCGCGAAGGCCGACTTAGCCAAGATGCGGCGCCTTATCGAAGGCAAGGGCGGCATCTTCCTCGGCGCCAAGAAGTTCGGAACGTTCTCCCCGCCGCGCGACGAGGAGATCGCCTCCTTCGCCCGCGAGATCCAAGGCACGCTTTGAAATTCGTCGTGACTCGACGACGCACGCGATTTGGCAGGGCTCTGGCCGATTCCCTGAGTCTCTCGAGAATCGCCTTTGGTCTCTCAATCCTGTACTTCGAGCCCAGGGGTCTGCCGCTCGCGGCCTTCTTCCTTTTCCTCGCGATGGACGCCAGCGACATCCTCGACGGCGCCATCGCGAGAAAATTCGGCTGTCCTTCCGCGAAGGGCGCCGCCTTGGACTGCGGCGTCGATTTTGCCGTCCTCCTCACCTTGGCCATTTACTATGCGCTCAGGCGAATTCTCCCGGCATGCCTTCCTCCGCTGCATGGCTCTATCCTTCGGAAGCTTCGCGGTTCTGGCCTCACTCGGCGGGACCTTCTCCAAGACGCGTTTCGGAAAGCACTCGGGCACGGTGCTGTACGCCACCCTCACGGCGAGCGCGGCAGCGCGCGCCCTCGTCCCCGCGGCGGGGCCCGCCGTCGCTCTCGTCGGCTCCGCGCTGGCCTCCCTCGTCCTGGGACTCTCCTCCCTCGAGAACGGGGCTGCTATCGCCCGCGCCGTATTTCCGTCAGCGCCAAAGCGAGGGCACGCTCGCGCGAATATCGTCAAGGCCTACGGCTTCGAATGCAAGCCCGAGATGGTCAACTGCCACGGCTGTTTCACGACGGACGGCGTCCAGATCGGGCACTGCGCGGAATGCGGCATCAGGCTGTGCGCGATCGAGAAGAAGCAGGGCACTTGCGCGCCGTGCGCCCGGTACGCGACGTGCGAGAAGTGGCGGACTTCCTCAAGAACGTGCCCGACGCGAGAAAGAACCTCGACGCGCTGAGGATATAAGCCGAGGGCCCACTGCGGGCAGCCATGGCACCCAGATATTCGAGGTGGCGATCGAGGCACAAAGGATTGACGAGCGGCATCTAGCCTGTACAATGACGACGACAAAGGAGATTGACCTATAGCGGAAACCTAATGGTCAATTGTCCAGATGCTGGTTGTGCAACAAGTTATACCCATTCAACGCCACCGAAAGGGTATCGGAAATCCTCCAAGCCAGGCGTGAATTCAGTTCCACATATTCGGGCAATGCAGGATTAGGTAGTGCTCCCACATAGCGAAAGTCGGCATCAAAGTTGAGATTATAGGGAAGATTCATTGAAGATCGCAGCGACGCCTGGTGATGAGGATCATCACCGGCCTGGGCGGTGCCCAGGAGTTTGCTTGAGCCGGGCTGCAAAGGAAAGGTTTTCGTGCTGGGCATTAAAGCCCAGATCAAGCCGCCACCAGTCGAGCACCTGGAGGTTGGCCCAGGCTTCAACGCCATGGACGTTGCCCTTGAGCAGGTTCGCCCACATTAATGGCAGGGTGACAACCGGCGTGGGTTCGATATTTTTTAGATCATCATAGAGATCATCAAAGGCAGAAACAGAAAGAGAAACCCGGTTGAACAGCTGTCCACGATAGCCTAATTCATAAGCCGTCACCTGTTCAGGCAAGAAATTGCTGTTGCCGGTGAGGAGTGTCACGCTGCCAAGCTTTTCCACGACATCGGTGTCGAAGGGTGTAGGCGAACGCACGGCGCGCGAGATCGCGCCCCACACCAATTGGTCGGGTGTTAGCTGCCAGGAAAGACGCCCGCTCGGCATGGGGGAAAGACCAGAATAAGGATCATCCTCAAGCTTTAGGCCCACGGTCAGCTCGAGCGTGTCAGCAAATGGAATCCGGTCCTCTGCGAAGAGATCGGCCAGATTTAGCCTGCGACGATTGGGCACCCAGAGAAGCGAGCTGGCTGCGCCGATCTGATCGGTAATCCCATATTGCATAACGCGGTCTCCCGCGCCCCAGATGATATTGTTCCAACCTGCTAGTTTAAAATTTTGTTGACCTTCAACGTCATAGGTATTGAGAACAAACCCACCATTACCGACCGTATCGCGTTGGGTTTCGTCGTAATAGGTAAGTAGCTGGAACGAGGAATGCATCGCTCAGTTTGTGCTGCCAATGACCGGTCAGGTTTCCACCTGCAACGATCTGATCGGGGAAATCCAGCTGACCCTCGGCCCCACTATAGGTATCGCCCTGAAGTGTGACCTGATCCTGGTCTTCATCCCAATCCACCCGAAATCCACCTTGTGGTTTGGTCCAGCTGTCATGGGCGCTGGTGGCAAGCGAACTGTTTAAGGAGCGCTGCCAGAAATCCTTGGCATAGAAACGATAGTCCACATCGTCAGCCAGTTCACCGCCATACTGTATGGCACTGCTGCTATACTGGTCACCTACACCCACCGTTAGCAGGCCACCCTGTGTATCCGAAGCCTTGCGCGTGATGATGTTAACCACACCATTGACCGCATTGGCGCCCCAAAGTGTTCCGCCGGGTCCGCTGATTACCTCGATGCGCTCGATGTCTTCTGGCAAAACATCTTGCACATCCCAATAGACCCCAGAATAAAGCGGGGAATAGACGCTGCGACCGTCAATCAGTACCAATAGCTTATCGGGAAAATTTTGATCGGCACTGTTACCGTTAAAGCCTCGGGCGGTGATTTCGTAACTGGAGGGGCTGGTCTGCATCACCTCCAGATTGGGCGCCAGCCTCAATATATCTGGCAAGCTTGTAGCGCCGGAGCGGATTACGTCGTCGTGACTGATCACATAAACCGCGGCTGCAGCCGTGGAAAGTGGCTGTGGCGTCTTGGAGACCGAGGTGATCTCCACATTGGCAAGTTGTTCGATGCTTAGCTGCTGGATATCAGCATCGGCGATCTGCTGAGCATGCGCGCCCTCGGGCAAAACGCTTACACTCAGCAACAATGCGCCCAACACCACCTGGTGGGCTTTACCCAACAGCACCCCTGCCCCCTATGTGGCCAGCCTCCCATTGCAGCTGGTTGGTCCAAAACGTAGTGGGATCCAAAAGGTTCCCAGCGGGCTGAATGGCTGCAGGTACCTATTTAGGCCGGGGGTTTGAGCCCACGATGTCAAGCATGGGGCCAATGTCTGGATCTTTGCCGTAAAAGGCGCGAAACATAGGACCGTAATCTAGGGTATGGCCCTTTGACAAAATTAGGTCACGGAAGCGCTTACCATT
>CAWHFT010000120.1:0-29210 GCA_963828175.1 uncultured Spirochaetota bacterium | reverse complement strand
CATCAGTACTCGGCCCTCGCTGGCGATCTTGGAGCCTTGTCCTTGAAGCTATCCACGAGGCTTCCCAGATTCTTCGAGTCCAGGCCCTCCCTCAGCTCCGGCAGCTCGACATCGGACCAGGTGTCGGATTCGGGGCAATCGAGGGTCAACTCGGCGTCGGGCAGGATGAAATCCACGGTGAGGTCCTTGGGCGAGCTTACCCGGGGCCATCTGCGCGAGAGGCTGCGATACATCGCATCGGGTAGGGTGAGCTCTACCGAGCCGGAGGATGATTTGATCACTCGGGATTCGAAGGCTACGGGCTGGCCGCGGAAGTCGAAGGTGACGGACACGACCTCGCGCAAGGCGAAGGGCAAGTCGTCTCCCGACAGGGCGAAAGTGATGCTGCCGGGGCTAAAGGACGCGAGCCTGCACTTAAGCGATTTGCCGTCGCCCCTCAGCTTGGCCATCGTCTTGGACTCCGCGGCCGAGCCGAGTATGAATTCCTTCTCGATTCTGTCAATTCGAACCGCCACAGCGCCTCCTGAGACGCATTATAGTATGTTTCTCGGACAAGAACACGCCTTCATGAAGCGCGTCCCGCCGAAAGCCTTGATGCGACGCCGAGGCGCGGATATCATACGAACTCACGAAAGGAGCCGCAAATGGTCGATTTCAAGAGGCTCGATGAAACGAAAGCCTTCCCCAAACTCGCAGCCCTTCCCGTCCCTCGTGTCGGCGACCTGCTCACATCCGAGCGGATAGCCGGCTGCGATATCCCGGCCGGCGGCGGACTCACCTACAATTGGGCAGCCGCGCCCGTGGATGCGGCCGTCCTCGCCGCCCTTGGCGAACTCGCGGAAGAGCAGGCCCTGGTCGAAAAATACAAGCTCCTAGCGGAAGGCGAGATCATGAACACCGGCGAGGGCCGCATGGTTCTCCACCACCTCGCGCGGGGCAGGCTCGGAAAGGCTGTACTCCGCGAGGATAGGGACCTCCGCGCCTTTTACGAGGGCGAGCGGGAGAAAGCGGCCGAATTCGCCCGCGCCGTGCACTCGGGCAAGATCGTCGGCTCCACGGGCGAGCCTTTCTCGACGGTCGTGCAGATAGGCATCGGCGGCTCGGACCTCGGCCCACGCGCCCTCTATCTCGCTCTCGAGCGCTGGGCGCTGGCCGAGGGCAAGGCGATGATGGGCGCCTGCTTCATCTCGAACGTCGACCCCGACGACGGCGAAGACCTCCTCGCGAGCATCGACCTGCCCTCCAGCCTCTTCGTCCTGGTCTCGAAAAGCGGCGTCACTCAAGAGACCCTCGCCAACGAATGCCTCGTCCGCGACCGACTCGAGGCGGCCGGGCTCGACAGCTCCAAGCACATGGTGGCGGTCACAAGCGAATCCAGCCCCCTCGCCGGCAACGAAAGCTACCTCGAGTCCTTCTATATCGACGACTACATCGGCGGGCGCTACTCATCCTCGAGCGCTGTGGGCGGAGTCATACTCTCCCTCGCGTTCGGCCCGGAGACCTTCGACGAGTTCCTCTCGGGAGCCCACGAGGCCGACAAGCTGGCTCAGGAGAAGGATATCTCCAAGAACGCGGCGCTCCTCGACGCGATGATCGGCCTTTACGAGCGCAACGTGCTCAAGATGGGGCAGACCGCCGTCCTCCCCTACTCCGAGGCCCTCTCGCGCTTTCCCGCCCACCTCCAGCAGCTCGACATGGAGTCCAACGGCAAGCGCGTCGACCGCTCGGGGCGTCCGATCTCCTACTCGACCGGCCCAGTGGTCTTCGGCGAGCCGGGCACGAACGGCCAGCACTCGTTCTACCAGCTGCTCCACCAGGGCACCGACCCCGTGCCGCTGCAGTTCATCGGTTTCCTCGATGGGCAGACCGGGGGCGACATCGAGGTCGATGGCTCTACGAGCCGTCAGAAACTCAACGCCAACTTGGCCGCCCAGATAGTGGCCTTCGCGCGAGGCAAGGCGGACGAGGACAAGAACAAGGAATTCCCCGGAGGCAGGCCGAGCAGCATCATACGCGGCGAGCGCCTCGCTCCTCGCGCGCTCGGCGCCCTCCTTGCCCATTTCGAGAACAAGGTGATGTTCCAGGGCTTTGCCTGGAACATCAATTCCTTCGACCAGGAAGGAGTCCAGCTCGGGAAGCTCCTCGCCAAGAAGGTGCTGGCCATGGCGACGGACAAGGCAGCCGCCGACGGCGATCCCGCGCTCGCTGCCTACGCGAGGATGCTCGGCCTGCCGACGGCCGAGTAGGCTGCGGGCGTGGATAGAGCGACGATAGCCTTCACGGGGGGGGGCACGGGAGGGCACGTCTATCCCGGCCTCGCCGTGGCCGAAGCCCTCCGCTCCGGCGGCTTCGCGGGGCGGATCGCCTGGATCGGCTCCACGAAAGACTCCGACCGGGAGACCGTCGAGTCCGCGGGGCTCGAGTACTTCGCAATTCCCTCTGGCAAGCTCGAGGCGCGAGGCCTCGCTCAAGAACGCGGCCGACGCGTTTCGGGTGCTGGCGGGATTCGTCGCGGCGCGTCGAACTCTGAAATCGCTGAGGCCCATCCTCCTCTTCTCGAAAGGCGGGTACGTCAGCGTGCCCCCGTGCGCCGCGGCCGCGTCGCTCGGCATACCCTATTTCACGCACGAGTCCGACCTCACCCCCGGCCTGGCCACCCGCCTGAACGCTCGGCGCGCCGAAACGGTGATCCTGAGCTACGAGGCGACGCGCGATCGGCTGCCTCGCACGGCGCGCGGCCGCGCGATCGCCGTCGGCAATCCCGTACGCGCGGCGATACGCCAGGGCGACGCGGTTCGCGGCCGGGCGCTACTGGGAGTGCCCGAGGGGCTGCCGGTGGTTTTCTTCCTCGGCGGCAGCCAGGGCGCGCGGCAGATCAACGAGCTCGCCCTCGCCGTCCTGCCCGCCCTGACCGAGGCCTCCTTCGTCGTCCACCAGCGGGGCGCGGAGGCTGCCGCCGATTCGCGGCCCGACGGCCCGCGCTATAAAAGCTACGCGTACATCCGCGGGGAAATGCCCGATCTGCTCGCGGCCGCCGACCTCGTCGTCGGACGCGCAGGGGCCGGAACGCTCTGGGAGAGCTCCGCCCTCGGTAAGGCCATGCTCCTCGTGCCGCTGTGCGGCTCGGGGACGAGGGGCGACCAGGTGGACAACGCCGCCTATTTCGCCCGGGCCGGCGCTGCGGTGTCGCTCGTCGGCCCCGAGGCCACGCCCGACGGCCTGTCCCGCGAAGCCCTCGGCCTCCTGGGCGACCGGCGCCGCCGCGAGTCCATGGGCGCCGCCGCGAAGGCGATCGCCGGACGAGACGCGGCCGCGGAAATAGCCCGGCTCATCCTGGCGCGAATAGAGGAGGCATCATGAACACGCTCGACTGGATCTTCGTCGTCGTCCTAGCCCTCCTGCGAATTCGCTGCATGGTAAAGGGCTTCGTGGCCGAAGTGCTGTCGGTCGCAGCCGTCCTCGTAGGGATTCTCGCTGCGCTCCTCCTCTACAAGAGCGTCAGCCTTCTCTTCGTCGCCTGGGGGCTTCCCGCCGCTCCCGCCATCCTGCCGGCGGCGCTCGGCTTCGCGGTCGTGTTCCTCGTCGGCTTCCTCGCCGTCAAGCTGATCGAGCGCCTCCTCGAGGACGGCATCGAGGCGGCGCATCTGGACGGCGTCGACAGGATCCTCGGCCTGGTCCTCGGGCTCGCCGAAGGATTCATGCTCGTCTGCCTCGTGCTCATCGCGATGAGCCTCGCCGAACCGACCCTCAAGAGCGTCCCCGGCTTCTCGAAGCTGATGCAGGGATCGATCTTCGCGAGGATTCTGGTGCCGATCGTCGGGCCCGAGCTGGTCAAGGCCACCCAGGGCATCAAGCTGAACGCGCCCGAGCTCAAGCTGCAACTCAAGGCTCCCGCGCTCGTGAAGCCGTAATCATCGTGTTCGAGAACCTGCTCGGCCAGGACGAGGCCCTCCGCTCGCTCAAGTCCGACGCACAGGCCGACCGCCTGCCTCCCGCGATGCTCCTGTCGGGACCTCCCGCCTCGGGCAAGCTCACCGCCGCCCTCGAGCTCGCGCGGGCCCTGTCGTGCACGCTCCCCGAGCGAGAGGACCCGGCCGCGGCCCGGGCGGAGTGGAACTGCCCCTGCCCCTCCTGCTCGCGGCATCGGCTGCTGGTACACCCCGACCTCGCCCTCCTCGGGCCGCGCAGCTTTCCCGAGGAAGTGACAGTTGGCCTCGAGATGCTGGGGCGGTCGCCCGGACCCGCCTCGGCCTTCTTCTTCGCGCGGGCGGCCCGAAAGCTCGCGCGGCGGTTCGACGCCGTCCTCTATCAAGGAGAAGAGGCGCGCCTGGCCAAGGCCGCACCTCTCCTGCGCGAGCTCGAGGAGCAGCTCGACGCCGTGGCGCCCGAGCGCTCGTCGCAGGGAGAGCTCGCCTCTGGCTCGGCCGAAGCCGCGGCCAAGGCGGCTGCCGACCTGCGCCAAGCTCGAGCTCTTCGTGCCCGGCGCGCCTCCGGTCTTCATGATCCGCAACATCGAGTTCTGGGCGCGCCTCGCGCCGCTTGGGGCGCGCAAGGCCGTCGTCATCGAGAACGCGGACAGGATGCAGGAGTCCTCCCGCAACGCACTGCTCAAGATCCTCGAGGAGCCGCCCGACAGCGTGCGATTCATCCTGCTCAGCTCGAGGCGCAGCGCGCTGATGGCGACGATTCTCTCGCGCGTGAGAACCTACCGCTTCGAGGAGAGAGGCGCCCAGGCGACGGCGGCGGTGATCGAGCGAGTGTTCCGCAGCTCCGAGCTCACGTCCACGGTGGCCGCGTTCCTGGAGGCCAGGCGGTCCTTCCCTCCCGACGAGGCCAGGAAGCGCGCCCAGGCCTTCCTCGGGGCGGCCTTCGCCGCCAGCCCCGACCTGGCCTCGCTGCCGCCGCCCATGGCCGCGCTGGCGGCCCAGACGCGATCGGCAGGCCTGGGCCGAGGGGAGGTCCTCGCGCAGCTCCTCGATTCGACGAAGGACTTCGGCCAGAGAGACGACAGGTTCTCGGCGAGCTTTCCGTCTTTTCTCTCGGCGCTGTCGGCCAGCCTCGGCGCCCTCTTGCGCGAGCGAGGATCCGGGGCTGAGGCGGTGGGCATCGTCGAGCGGGCGGCGGGCCTGATACGCTCGGCCTCGAGCGACTACGAGACTCTCAATAGAAGCCCCTCTCTTTTAGCGGAGTCGCTGCTCTACGCCCTGACCGAAGGTCCGCACGCATGAGAAGGTTCGTCGAGCGGGCCGTCGCCAAACTGCCTAGGCTCAACGAGGACCAGATGCGGTCCCTCCTCTACGCCCTCGCCGAGGAGAACGGCCGCATGGACGCCGCCCTCGACTCGATGCTCGATGGCATCGTCGTCTGCGACCGCGATCATCTGCCGATCATTTACAACAAGTCGGCCGAGCGCATGCTGCGGTTCGCCGGCGCGGATCCCTCGGAGCGGCCGCTCTGGCACAGCGTCGTCGACGAGGACCTGTCCGAGTTCTTCCGCGAGACCCTCGAAGGAGAGGAGACGGTCCTCGACCGCGAGTTCGGCCTGGAGGCGAAGGGCTCGACGAGGCTCATCGCCGTGTCGGTAAGCACCCTCGTGGCGCAGGGTCGCATCGAGGGCGCGATCGTACACATGGAGGATATCACCGAGAAGCGCCGCAAGGAGGCTCAGCTGCGCCGGGCGGAGAGCCTCGCCTCGCTGACCACCCTCGCCGCCGGCGTGGCCCACGAAATCAAGAATCCCTTGGGCTCGCTCTCCATTCACGTCCAGTTAATACGGAAGGCACTGCTCGGCAAGGAGGAGGTCGAGACGACCTTCCTCGAGCGCCATCTCGGGGTCGTGGACGAGGAGATCGACCGGCTCAACAAGATCGTCGTCGATTTCCTTTTCGCGGTGAGGCCGATGGACGTCCATCTGCGCGACTCGGACCCGGGGGAGCTGGTCGCCGGCATAGCCGAGTTCATCAAGCCCGAGGCGGATCGGGCAGGCGTGATGGTCGAGCTGAAGCTCGGCGACAACCTCCCCCGCGTAGCCCTTGATCCGCGGCTCATGAAACAGGCGGTGCTCAATCTCGTGAAGAACGCCCTCGCCGCGATGTCCGGAGGCGGAAAGCTCCGCCTCTCGGCCGAGCGTGTCGACGAGGAGCTCAGGATATCCGTCGAGGATTCCGGCGTGGGCATTTCCGAGGAGGACCTGCCGAAGATATTCGAGCCTTATTTCACCACCAAGGAGAACGGCACCGGACTGGGCCTCACGATCACCTTCAAGATCGTCCGGGAGCACGACGGCGAGATCACGGTCACCTCGCGGCCCGGCCAGGGCTCGACTTTCGTGATCAGCCTGCCGATCCCCCAGCGGGAGAAGCGACTCCTGCCCTACGACGGTCCCGAATCGAGCGCGGGCCCCAAGGCCGCCTCCAACGCAAGCGCTTTTTCCAGCCAGACCGACAGCCCGAGGGGGAGCGCATGAGATTCACGATCGTCGTCGCCGACGACGAGAAGAACATCCGGGAGGGCCTCGCCGAGGCCTTGTCCATCGACGGCTACCGCGCCCTTCCTGCCGCCGACGGAGAAGAGGCCCTCGCCCTCGTCGACTCCTGCGACGCGGACCTGGTGATCACCGACTTGCGAATGCCCAAGCTGGGCGGCACCGACGTGCTCAAAGACGTGGTCGACCGCTATCCCGGCCTGCCGGTGATCGTGCTGACCGGCCACGGCACCATCGAGGACGCGGTCGTCGCCATGCGAGCCGGCGCCTTCGATTTCCTCACCAAGCCCGTCAACCTCGACCACCTCTCGCTCCTGGTCAAGCGGGCCCTCGAGTCCAGGGAGCTCGCGCGCAAGAATCGCGAGCTGGAGGCAGAGGTCGACGCCCAGCGCCGGTCGAGCTCGATCATCGGCAAGAGCGACGCGATGAAGAAGATCTTCGACCTCGTCCGCCGCGTGGCTCCGACGCGGGCGAGCGTCCTCGTGACGGGGGACTCGGGCGTCGGCAAGGAGCTCGTCGCGGACGCGATCCACAACCTCTCGCCGAGGCGCGACGGCCCCCTGGTCAAGGTGCATTGCGCCGCCTTGGCCGAGAGCCTCCTCGAGAGCGAGCTGTTCGGGCACGAGAAAGGCGCCTTCACGGGGGCCCAAGGGCGCAAGAGAGGACGCTTCGAGCTGGCTGACAAGGGAACCCTCTTCCTCGACGAGATCGGCGAAATCAACCAGAACGTGCAGATCAAGATCCTCCGCGTCCTCCAAGAGCGGAAGTTCGAGCGCGTCGGCGGCGAGGACACTGTCGAGGTCGACGTGCGGATCGTCGCCGCCACGAACCGGGACTTGAAGGAGGAGATCCGCAAGGGGACCTTCCGGGAGGACCTCTACTATCGGCTGAACGTCGTCAATATCCACGTGCCCCCGCTTCGCGAGCGGCGCGACGACATTCCCCTCCTCGCCATGGCCTTTCTCCGGGAGTTCGCCGAGGAGAACGGCAAGAAGCTAGATGGCTTCGACCCCAAGGCGCGGCAGGCTCTCTACGCCTATCCCTGGCCGGGCAACGTGCGCGAGCTGCGCAACTCCATCGAGAGCTCCGTCGTCATGGCCGGCTCGGGCCTCGTCGGACTCGATGACCTGCCGCCGGGAGTGCGTTCGTCGGGAGAGGAACGGGACGTGCGCGTACCGATCGGCTCCACAATCGAGGAAGCCGAGAAGATCCTGATACGCGAAACCCTCGCGGCACAAGGCGGCAACAAATCGAGGACGGCCGAGGTCCTGGGCATCGGGCGCAAGACTCTTTACCAGAAGATCGAGGAGTATGGGCTCGAGAGGAAGGAAGCTGCCGAAGGCTAGACCCGGTTCGCCGTTTGGGTTACGGCCTTCTTCTCACGTCGAATACGGGGTTTCACGTATCTTCGGGTTCTTTATCCGGAACTCGCCCTTGGCGTCCTTTTGGTCCATCGAATCGCGCCCGATCGTCGTTCCGGCCCCGCCGGCCTCGCCCAGCAGGAGGATCCTCGACCCTTCGAGATCGAAGATCACCCGGCCGTAGGCATAGGATTCGCTCACGACGGCGTTCTTGAGGACGCAGACTCGGGGCAGGCACCTCGCGTCGGGCGCGTAGGAAGTAGCGAAGCCGCAATAATACTATCCTTGACCCCAGCATCGTAGATGGCTCCCAGCCTGATCGAGTCCAAGTACAGTTGAGGCGCTTCCATGGTTTCGAGCAGGGAATATATTTCGTCCAGGCAGTCGAGTATCGCCTTGCGGTCGTCGTACTGACCGTTGGCATCGGTAGAGCCGTAGATCCCTAGGCTTCCGGCGTAGATACCTTGCCTAAAGAGAAGATCGGGTTTCCGTTCCAGAAGGAAGTCCGGCTTGAGACTATCGGTCACCGGAGCGCCCGCCGGAGCGATATTTCCGGCCCGAGAATAGAGCATGTCCCTGCCGACGAGGAGATCCTCGACGCCTTTCCGTTTGAGTAGTGGCACGATGTATTCCTTTATGATTGATTATTACTAGTTTGCTAAGTATTTCAAGGGAGGTCTTAAAAGTCCGACTATGCCAGGCTGGAGCGAGCCGCCATCGCTCTGAGCACCGGATCCTCGTCGGTCGCGGCAATTCGAATAGTGGAGCGGAAGAGCTCCTCCCCCGTCGCGAGGGCCAGCTCGAGGATGCGAGCCCGGAGGAATGCTTTCGAGCGGCCGTACAGCGCGGCCACCTCGCCTTCGGCCTGCTCGATCCGAGGAGGGCGACCGCGCGCGCACTGCCTCGGGGGCCACATCCTCGACGGGATCGTACATGGCCACCCATCTGCAGCCCGGTTCCCGAACCGAGGAAAGCCAGGCGCACAGGGAGTTGGTAGTCCCGAAATCGATGCCGATTACGGGGGACATTTTAGAGGCTGCTTCCCCTGCCGGCAGCGCGCCGCTCCTCGATCTCCAGGAGCAGCTCGATCTCGGCGACGGTCGCCCCCGTCCGGGCAGCGATGAGATCGGCCGAGAAGCCGCGCTTATAGAGATCCAAGGCCTCCTCGCGCATGGTCTTGGCGGACAGCGCGCTGCCGTCACGCACGCTTACCTCGGGCTGCTGCCTCGGAACCGCCGAGCTCGTCTCGGCCTGACCCAGGCTCAGCGTTATGGGCTCGTCCGCCGCGGCTTCCGAGGCGCCGTCGACCCCGACTGCTCCGTCGTACTCGACGGAACCGTCGTACCCGACGGTGCGGCTCTCCGAGGGCACGATCGGCCGGCGCTTGTTCAGCTTGGCGTAGATCTCGCGCTCGTTCTCTCGCGTCGCGAGCTCCTTCTTTCCGAGGACGATCCGCCGATCGGCCTCGACGAGCAGCTCGCGAAGGGCCACCATCCGGTCCTCGACGAGGGACACGTTGCGGTCGGCCGTCTCGTTCATCTCGAGGACCAGGGCGCGCGCCTCTTCGCGCACGCCCGCGAGCAGGTTCTCAAGCTCAAGATAGCGCCGGACCTTCGCCTTGACGATGAACCAGATCGCGAAGAGGCCGGCGACTTCGATCGCGGCGAGCAGGAGGAACTGGGCTACCGGGCTCATCCCGAAAGGTCCACGCGGTTTCCGAGCGAGGGATCCCGCACGACTTCCTCGCGGGGCTTCTCGCCCTCTTCACCCTCTGCGCCCTCGCCTTCCCGCTGGCCCCCCTGACCGCCGCCCCTGGAGCGACCGGCCCGGTCCTTGATGGGGGGCGCCCCCTGCTCAGGCTCCTCGGGGAGGCGCACTGCCTCCTTGGCCTCGATCTCCCTCTTCTGCGCCGCAGCCACCTGCATCGCGCTCTGCAGCGCGGGCCCGTCCTTTTCGACGGCCTGGTCCTTCTGACCTGTGACATCTGCATCAATAAGGTCTGAAGGTCAATCGGTCTTATGGGCATCTGGCGGCCCCTTTTTGAGGATCTCGTCCTCCGGCTCTTCATAGCGAGTCGTCCGTATCATCTGGTTCTCGAGATAGAAGGTAATGGCCTTCTGCTCGGTCTTGATATCCTCGCGCACGTCCTTGATGACGAGCTTGACGCCGGGGTAGACGCGGCCCGAGGAGCTGATCCGGCCCTTGGTCTTGAGCCCGTTGAGGTAGGACTGTATACCTTCGATTTCCTTCGCGAGGGCGCGAACCTCGGCGACGAGCTCTTCGCGCCGGAGGACGTAATCCTGGAGGAGGGCTTCCTTGTCGTCGGGTAGGACTCCCTTGCGCTGCTTCTTCGTGGCGTTCATCGTGGCGATGTTCTTGTCGAGCTCCTCGGCCTGGCGCTTGATCTGCAGAGCCTGCGCCTGGAGGGCGTCCATTTTCTCCTTGCTCTTCGGGTCGTAGCCCACCTCGAGGATGGTCTCGGTGCCGCCTACCGGAGAGCCTAGGGTCTTGGCGTTGATCTCCTCGCAGGCTCGGTACTTGCCTCCGACGATGGCCGCTCGCTTGCCCTGGCAGATGATCTTCTTGTTGGCGACGATAGTGGAGTTGATGAGGCCGTCGGACACGATGACGTTCTCTCCGGCCTCGACCGTCGTGTTCTCGATGAACTTGCTCCAGATGTTCTTGCCCGCCTGGATGGTGCCGCCGCCCTTGCCGGCCACGCCCTGGTGGATGATGATGTCGCCCTCGGCGATGACCTCGCACTTTCCCACCGAGCCGCGGACCTCGATGTTGCCCGACGCCTTGACCGAGAAACCGTCTTCCACGTTGCCCTGGATGATTACGGTGCCCAGGAACATGATGTTCCCGGTCTTGAGATCGACATCGCCCGGGACGGTGAAGATCTCCTCGACGTTGATCTTGCCGCCGATGAAAGTGACGAGGCCGTTGATGTCGGCGATGAGAGTCGCTCCGTCTTCGGCCATGTGGACGTTTCGGCCCATGGGCGTCGGGATGTCCTTGCCGTTGCGCGCGGGAATGACCTTGCCGGTAACCGTGCGGCCGGGTTGCCCCGGCTCGGGCGGCAGCTTGCGCGCCAAGGGCTGGCCGGCCACCACGTTCTGGATAAGGCCGAGCTCCTTGAAGTTGACGCGACCGTCGGCGGCTTCCTTGAGCTGCTGCTTGTTCTTGTCGGTCTCGAAATTGTATTGGACATAGGAATCGCGTCCGTTCTGAGGCCGGGAGCCCTCGGCCACGAGGACGGGCTCGCGGTAGCGGGGCTTGTCCTCGAGCTCCTGCATGGCGGCTTCCAACACCCCGTGGATTATCCGATTGTTGCGCAGGAAGGCGAGGATAGCGTCCTTGGAG
The DNA here is from genome assembly GCA_963828175.1 of uncultured Spirochaetota bacterium. Lineage (GTDB taxonomy): Bacteria > Spirochaetota > Spirochaetia > Treponematales > Rectinemataceae > UBA1306. Next base: position 17,999 of record CAWHFT010000120.1, on the reverse strand, counting down.
AGGTCCGACCCGCCCGGCCCGGGGGGCGTCAGGATGACGAAGCCCTTCATCTCCTGGTCGGTTATCTCCACGGTGATGAGAGCGTCATTGGCCGGGTTGGAGATGTAGTCCCCGACGCGGACATAGTCGCTGGAGGCCTGCTTGACGACTTCCTTGACGAGAGCCTCGTCGTAGGCCCTCACCGCCCGCACGAGGAGCTTGTCGAACGCTTGGCGCTCGGTTATTCGCTTGCCCCGGCCCTGCGGGGGATTGATCTTGAGGAGGGCGCCGTCCGGAGACAGCCGTACGAAGCATTCTCCGTCGACGTCCTTGGCCTCGATGACGGGAGCCGAAGCCGTGAAATCGTCGACGGCGTCCTTTTCGGTAGGCAGCTGCACTTCGCGCTTGGATGCCGCAGGGTAGGCGCGAACGCGCCAGTTCTTGCGCCCAGCGCCGAGGATGCCGGGATTGCCCCGCTCGATGACTTCGTACTCCAGCCTTTTGAGGGACACGCCGAGCTGGACCGCCGCGTCAGCGAGGGCCTCCTCGACTGTGCGGCCCTCGACGACCAGGGATTTTTTGGCGCCGTCCTCCTCGAGGTAGCGCCGCATAAGACCGGCTATCTCCGGCAGGCCTAAGGTCGCGGCCATGGCCTTATAGGATCCCCTTGCGCAGGTTGGTGAGCTTGGCGCGCAAGCGCAATATCGCCTTGGTGTGCAGCTGGCTCACGCGCGATTCGGTTACCTCGAGCACTTGGCCGATCTCCTTCAGGGTGAGATCCTCGTAATAATATAATACAAGAACCTTTTTCTCCTTCTCGGGAAGCTCGTTTATCGCCTGTACGATGACGCGCTTGACTTCCTCGCGCTCAACGGTCGCGTCGGGATTCATGCTCGAGGGCGACTCGATGCTTTCGCCTATCGAGATCTTGTCGGTCTCGTCGCCCGAGTACCAGACGTCGTTTAGCGACAGCACCGAGGTGCTCGAAATCTTGAGCATGGTCTTGAGGAACTCGTCCTCGGACACGCCCATCGATACCGCTATCTCCTGGTCCGAGGCGGGCCGCCCGAGCTTCGATTCGAGGCTGACGACCGCGTCTTCGATCTCCTTGGTCTTTTGCCGCACCGAGCGCGGCACCCAATCGATGGACCGGAGCTCGTCGAAGATCGCGCCGCGGATCCGCGTGACGGCATAGGTCTTGAATTTCACGTTCTTGTCGGGATCGAATTTCTCGATCGCATCGAGGAGGCCGAATACGCCGAAGCCCACGAGGTCCTCGAACTCCACCGTGTTGGGCATGCTCGCGGCCACTTTGCCGGCCACGTATTTGACGAGGGGGGCGTACTGCCGGATAAAGGCGTCCCGGATCGCGGGCTCTTTCTTCGTCTTATAGCGGGACCAGAGTTCGTCTTCCGTCATCCGCTGAAGCGGGTTCTCGGTCATTTTCCCTTACCCTTTCTGGTCTCGTTTGAGGATTGTTCGTACTGCTTGAGCGAGAGCGGCCGGGTCGAGGCCTTCCTGCCCCGACCTCGGACCGTTGGAGGCCATCGCGGCCATGCCGCCGCCGTAGCCCGCCGGCTTGCTACCGGAAGCCGATGAGCCGCCGGACGCGAATTCCGAGGCAGTGAAAGAGTCGCTGAACCCTTCGAGGTCCGGGAGGACGTCGAGGTCGTCGAAACCCGCCGAGGACCGGCGGCCTTTCTCTGGGCCCGCACCAGACGGTATGGCGGGCGGCCCCTCGTGCTCGATGCCGTCGGCGTCGAGCAGGCTGGCATCCTCGACCGGGGAGAGCTCGGAGGCTTCCTCGTCGAGGAAAGACTCGGCGGGCCCGCGACCGAGCGGCGCCGATCGCGCCATCAAGTCGGACCTGTCGATGGGGCCATAGCCATGGGTCTCGTCAACGCCGGCGAAGGCTTCCGAGGTGACGGCCTCGCCCGGCAGTACGATGTCGATGTTGGCGCCCTTTTCGGGCTCGTCGCTCCGCAGGGGATCGAAGTCCTCATCCGCCTCGGGCGCAGAAAGGAGGCCCGGCAGCATGTTGCGCAGAAGGAGTATGCCGCCGTAGACTGCGGCGCCGATCAGGAGCGCGCCGAACAGCGCGCGCAGCAGGAGGGTGAAGAAGCCTACGCCGGCGATGAGCCCGACGAGGGCGGAGAGCGCGGCCGCCGAGCCAGCGGCGACGAGCGAGGCGCGCAGGTCCTTGTCCACCGTCTGGGCTCCTCCTCTTTTGACTAAGATTAGGCTGAAATCCCGGCCCTCGTCAACCGAGAGCCTGTGGCTCTCGGTTGACGTTGCAGTTTCCCGCTCGAATCCCAAGGCGGGAATCTGCCCACAATCGTTTCAATTAATCCTTGCCGAATAGCTTCTTGATGAATCGCCCGATCCCGGGATCGTCCGAGAAATCGGTCTTCTCTATGCGGCTCACCAGATGCACGACGGAAATCGCGGCCTTCGACTTCGGGTCCTGGGTGATAAAGGGCTTTTGCCGCAGCACCGATGCCGGAACTATCGGATCGTCGTAAATGCAGCCGAGATATTCGACTTTGAGGTTCAGAAACTGCCCCGAGATGTTGATGATCCTCTCGGCCACGCGCTTGCCCTCGGTGACCGACCTCACTCGGTTCACCACGAGCTTGAGCCCGATATTGAGGTTCTCGATCTCCGTGGCGATGATCTTGATTATTCCGTAGGCGTCGGTGATGGCCGTCGGCTCGGGGGTAGTCACGATGATCGCGTCGTCCGCAGCCGCGACGAAGCCGAGGACATTGGCGGAGACGCCGGCCGCAGTGTCGATGATGATGATGTCGGCCTGGGAAAGCGTATAGAGCTCGCTGATGAAGCTCTGCCGCTCCTCATCGGAGAGGTTGGCGATCTTGGAGAAACCGGACGCCCCCGCCACGATCTGTATGCCATAGTCCGTATCCAGGATGATCTCGCGCATCGTCTTCTGCTTGCGGATCACGTGATACAAATTGAATTTCGGGATCATGTTTAGCATGACGTTGACGTTGGCGAGACCGAGGTCGGCGTCCATCACGATCACCTTCTTGCCGAGCTTCGCATAGGCGATGGCCATGTTCACCGAGACGTTGGTCTTGCCGACCCCGCCCTTGCCGGAGGCCACCGCGATTATCCTGGTCTTCTTGCCCCTCCCGGGCGGGGAGGCCTCGGGCTTGTCGGGCGCGGAGGCGCGCCTGCCCATGATCTCGCGCAACGCTTGGGCCTGGTCTTCCATTTTCAGCTCCAATCTTGCCGGGGACCGCCGCGCGTCCCGGATGCTTGGGCAGGCATCCGCCCGCCCTCCGAATCCTCCGCCTCCTCGCCGTAGCGCGCCTCGAGGCGCGGGCGGTCGACTCGGAAGCCTTCCAGGTTCATCAAAAAACGCGTCACGCGGGCGCGCTCTATGTTTTGCGGCACCGATTGGCCGTTCGTGACGTAGGAAATGGGCTTGGATCTCTCGGCCAGCGCAGAGATGGCGTTGCCGATCCTGTTGGTCTCGTCGAGCTTGGTGATAACCACGGCCTTGTAGTCGAACGGCTCGAACTGACGCATGATCTGGATCATGTCGCTGGCTTTGGTGGTAGCCGACAGAGCCAGATGAGTCTCGGCGGTGGGGCCGCAGGCCGCTAGGACCCGCTGCATCTCGGCGAGCCTCACGGCGTCCCTCGGGCTCTTGCCGACGGTGTCCACGAGCACGAGGTCGGCATCGGAGTGCATCGCGATGGTCTTGCGCAAGTCCTCGGCCGTTTCCACGCAGGAGACGGGCACTCCCATGATCCCGCCGTAGGTCTCGATCTGCTGGCGCGCCCCGATCCGGTAGTTGTCGATCGTGATCATCCTGACGGACTGCGGTCGCCCGCCCCCGATGCCGACCGCGTGGATGGCGGCGAGCTTGGCGATCGTAGTCGTCTTGCCGACGCCAGTAGGCCCCACCAGGGCGAGAATGCGCGGCCCCCGGCGGTCCGCGGAACCGCCTTCGGGCCCTCGCCACAATAGGATCGAGTCGCCCACCCACTCGAGAGCGGCCGACTCGGCCTCCTCGACGTCGGCGAGCGCCTCGAGCGAAAAGTCCTTGCGGAGACGGGCGACCGCCTCCCTCCGGAAGGATTCCGAGAAATCGTTGAGGGCCAGGAGCGCGTCGATGCGGCGTATGGTCTCGTGGTCCTCCGCCTCGGTCGCGGCCGTGGGCCGCTCGTCGAGCCGGTCCTTGATCCCCTTGATCTCGGCGAGGACTTGCTGGAGCGCTTGGTCGGCCTTTGCCTGGGCACTTTGGCTGCCAGCCAGGGTGAGTATCTTTCGCTTCTCTTCCTCGAAGTCCTGTTTGGCTGCCTCGGGCGCGCGCTCCGCCGGACTAGATCGAGGGGACGGGGGTCGGATGTAGCCGGTCACCTCGACGCCTTCCTTCGCGAAAAAGCCGAGGAAGCCGCCCACCCTGACGGTCTTGTGCGAGAGCACCTCGGCCGACTCGCCGTACTTCGCCCGTATCATGTCGAGGGCCTCGCGGTGCGAGCTCGCGAGTTCGGTGAAATACTGCATCCTCTACCCTTCCGTTTTTATCTCGCCGACCGCCTCGACCCGGGCGTCGGCTACTATTTCGGGCACCGAGAGAACGACGAGGTCCGGCAGTTCCCTCTCGGTGCTGGCCTTGACGAGGGCGCGCGCGCCCTCCGAACACAATACGATGGGGACCCAGCCCTTTTGCTGGACCGCCGAAACCGCTCGAGTCAGGGCCTTGATCCATTGCCTCTGGGCCGTGGGCTCGAGCGCGGCGATTACCCCGCCTGGCGTGTCGACCCTCGAGTCGATTATCTTCTGCTCGAGACCGGACTCGATAGTGAGCACGCGGAGCGTCTTGTCCTGATCCGCATACTGGAGGCAGATCTGCCGGCCCAGGGCCTGCCGGCACTTCTCCGCGAGGAAGACGGGATCCTTCGTCACTCCCGCGTAATCGGCGAGGGTCTCGAGGAGCACGACCATGTTCCGTATCGAGACTTGCTCACGCAGGAGGGCCTGAAGCACCTTTTGCGTCTCGCCGAGGCTGAGGCGCTTGGCGGCCTCCTCGACGACGGCGGGATAGTCCTTCTTGAGCGCGTCGAGGATCGATTGCACTTCTTGGCGGCCGAGGATCTCCGCGGCATGCCGTTTGATAATGTCGGTCAGGTGGGTCGCGATGATGCTCGGCGCGTCGACGACGGTGTAGCCGGCGCGCTCCGTCCTGTCCCGCTGCTCCTCAGCGATCCACAGGGCCGGCAGGTCGAAGGTCGGGTCTCGTGTCCGCTCTCCGGGTATGTCCTCGGTGACGCCGCCCGGGTTTATCGCGAGATAGTAGCCGAGCCGGATCAGGCCCCGCCCAACCTGGACGCCTCGGATCTTGAAGCAGTATTCGGAAGGCTCCAGCCGCATGTTGTCGATGATCCGGATCCTGGGCACGACGAGCCCCATGTCGAGGGCGCTCTCCTTGCGGATGCGCGTTATGCGCTCGAGCAAGTCGGCCCCCTTGTCCTTGTCCACTAGGGGGATGAGACCGTAGCCAAGCTCCAGGCTGATGGGATCGAGGGGCACGACGGGGGAGAGGTCAGCAGGGACCTCCGTCTTTTTCCTGCCCGCGGCCTCCGTCCTTGCGCGGTCGGCGTCCGCGACCTGCCTCCGGGCGAGCCGGACGCCGATCACGGCGAGCATGGCCGCCATCGGGATGAGCACGTACCAGGGGAAGCCCGGGAGGATGGACATGATCGCGAGAACTGCCGCCCCGACGAGGTAGACCCTGGAGTTCTGCGAGAACTGCTTGGTTACGTCGGCGCCGAAAGTGCCTTCCGAGTTCGCTCGAGTCACGATGATGCCCGTGGCCACTGAGACGAGGAGGGCCGGCAGCTGGGAGATGAGGCCGTCGCCGATCGTAAGCAGGGTGTAGGTTGTGATCGCGGTATTGAAGTCCTCGTGGTGGAGGACCATGCCGATCACGAAACCGCCGACGAAGTTTATGACGGTGATGAGTATCCCCGCCTTGACGTTGCCCGAGATGAACTTGGAGGCGCCGTCCATCTGGCCGTAGAAATCCACCTCGCGCTGCACCTCGCCCTTCCGGTGGATGGCCTCCTCCTCGGTGATGGCGCCTGAGTTGTACTCCGCGTCTATTGACATCTGCTTGCCTGGCAGGCCGTCCAGGGTAAAGCGAGCCGCCACCTCGGCTATGCGCGTCGCGCCTTTCGTGATCACCATCACCTGCACCGCGATGATGACGAGGAAGATGATGAAGCCGATCACCAGGCCGTCGGCCCCGCCGGCGCCGACGACGAAGGACGCGAACGCCCTGATCATCTTGACGTCGAAGTTGGCGCCTTTGGACAGGATGAGTCGCATCGTCGAGATGTTGAGCGCCAAGCCGAACACGGTCGTCACGAGGAGCATGGTCGGGAAGATCGAGAACTCGGTCGCTTTCTTCGTGAACAGGACTATGAGGAGGATCAGGATGGCTCCGGTCAGGTTGAACGCGAGAAGGGCGTCCAGCAGGACCGAAGGCACGGGGATGATGATCATGAGGACCACGGCCACGGCGCTTATCGCGACCGCCAGGTCCGAGGGACTACCTATCAGATTGCTGCGCACGAGGCGCTGCGTATCAGCCATTGTAGGCTACCTCCCCCAATGCCTCTTCGCGCGCCTCGCCGTCGGCTCCGTACACGTGCGCGAGGACGGCCGCGATGGCCTGATAGTATTTTTCAGGGATGGCGTCGCCGATGTCGACGTCGGAGTACAAGGCCCGCGCCAGCGGCCTGTTTTCCACCAGCGGCACGCCGTTCTCGGCGGCGATTCGCTTGATCCGTTGCGCCACTTCGTCCGCGCCTTTGGCGGTGACCGTCGGCGCAGCCATCTTTTCCCGGTCCCACTCGAGGGCGACCGCGTAGTGGGTCGGGTTCGTGATGACAACGTCCGCCTTGGGTACGTTGGCTGCCATGTTCCTGTACAGGAGCTCCCGCATCCTCTCGCGCAGCCGGCTTTTTATCAGGGGATCCCCCTCCTGCATCTTGCGCTCTTCCTTCACTTCTTCTTTGGACATCTTGAGGGATTCCATATACTGCCTGCGCTGAAACAGATAATCCGGAATGGAGAGCGCGAGCATGGCCACCGCCACTTCGATCACCAGCCGCATGGCCAGAGAGAAGACGAAGACGAGCATGGGCAGGAAGGGGCCTTCGAAGAGCCTTCGCAGCTTGTCGAACTCGCTCTGTATGGTAAAGAACGCCACGAATGCGATGATAATGATCTTGGCGATGGACTTACCCAGGTTGAAGAAGCCCTCCAGCGAAAAGAGCGTCCTCTTGAAGTACTGACCGAAGCGCGGCACGATCTTGGAGAAATCCGGCGTAATGGGCTTTACCGAGAAAACGAGGCCTACCTGAAGCGCGTTCGAGAAAATCGCGCCCACAACCGCCACCGCGGCCAAGGGGAGCGTAAGCTTCGCGAAATACACGAAGAAAGCTGCGACGACAGGACCCGGAGCCGTCGCGATGTCGGTCGTGCCCACCATCCCGATATAGAACAGAAGCATCTCGCGCATCGTGCGGGCGAAATAAGGCCCGAGCAGGGCGAGAGCCAGGGCCGGGAAAAGGAGTCCCACCGCCCCTATCAGCTCCTGGCTTTTGGCTACCCGTCCCTCTTCCCGCGCCTTTCGAAGCTTGGTCTCCGAAGGCTCCTCGGTTCTGCCTTCGTCCTCCGCCGCGAACCACTGGAGGTTGATGTCGCCGGGACTCGATATAACAGAAGACTCACCACGGAGACACGGAGTGAAGAAGGAGAGCACGGAGCTAGAAGCGGAAATGAGGGATCGTAGTCCGTGTCTCCGTGGTGAATCCCAGAGCGCAATCACAGCGCGCCCCCGACGAGGATGCCGAGGTCGTCGAAGCTCGCATCGACCAAATGGGAGAAGGCTTCCATCATGAAAGGCAGGGCGGACAGTAGGATGAAGAAAGTGACCGCCAGTGAGATTGGGAAGCCTTCGGTGAGCAAGTTCATCTGCGGCGCCGCCTTGGACAGGAGCCCCATGGCTACCGATACGATGAAGAGTGTCCCGAGGACCGGCATGGAAAGGATGAGAGCTTGTTGGAGGAGCGCCCCGGTCGACCTGATGAGGAATTGGATGATGTCATCGCGCCGGGTCACTAGGTCGATCGCGCGCATCGCCTTGAACGAGCCCTGGACTCCGATGAGGAAGAGCCGCTGGAAGCCCGAAGTCGCAACGAAGATAAACATGGCGATGAGGTTGAGGAACTGTCCCATGAGCGGCAGCTCGACCTCGGCGAGGGGATCGAATGTCTCCGAGGCCCCGAAGCCGATCTGCAGGGAGAAGTACTGTCCGGCGGTGGTGAATGCGGAATAGACGATGGTTAAGAAGAACCCCATCACGAGGCCGATTAGCGCCTCGCCGACGATGAGGAGGCCGAAAGCCATACCATCGGCGGGAACCGCATAGCCCGCGGCCTTGACGGCAGGAAAGACCATGGCGGCCGCGAACCCCGCCAGGCCCAGCTTGGCCACCTGCGGCACGCCCTGCCCCGAGAGCAGTGGCGCGACCTCGATCATGGCTATGATGCGGACGGCGATGAGGAGAAAGAGATTCAGGTCCGCGAAAGGCCAGCTCATCTAGCTCCTCATCTCGCCATCTGCGGGATCAGCGCAAAGAGATCCCGCGTATATTGCGCCAGGTTGCCGAACATCCAGCCCCCGAGGAGGGCGAGGATGAGCATGATCGCGGCGATCTTGGGTACGAAGGTCAGGGTCTGCTCCTGAATGGAGGTCGTCGCCTGGAATATCGAGACGACGAGCCCCACGACCATCGCGACCAGCAGCACAGGAGCGGCCAAGAGAAGAATCTCGAAGATCCCGCCCCTCATAATGGAAACTGCTTCGCCTGTGCTCATGCCGCCCCCATTAGAAGAAAGACCTCACGAGCTGCTGCGTGAGGAGGCCCCATCCGTCGACGAGGACGAAGAGGATAAGCTTGAACGGCATCGATATCATGACCGGCGGAAGCATGATCATTCCCATGGACATGAGGATCGACGAGACGACCATGTCAATGATGATGAAGGGCACATACAGGAGGATGCCGATCTTGAAGGCCACCGTGAGCTCGTTGAGGATGAAGGCCGGCACGAGGACGTACGTCGGGACGTCGGCCAGGGTATTGGGCTTCGGCAGCCCTCGCATGGACATGAAGAGCCGAATGTTCTCGGGATTGGTCCTCATCTGATTGTACATGAAGACCCTGAAGGGCTTCTCGGCGGCGTAGTAAGCTTGCTCGACGCCTATCTTGCCGTCCGAGAGAGGCTTGAGCGAATCGTTGTACACGGTCTGGAAGGTCGGCCACATGATGAAGACCGTGAGGAAGAGTGAGATGCCCATGAGGACCTGAGCCGGGGGCATCTGCTGCAAAGAGAGCGCACGTTTGACGAAATCCAATACGATGGATATCCGAAGGAAGCTCGTGACGAGGATGAGGATGCTCGGCGCGAGCGAAAGCGCGGTGAGCAGGAGCAGAAGCTGCACCGAGAACGCCACTTCCTGGCCCGTGCTCGGGTTCCGGACCCGAAGATCCACCAGGGGAACGAGCGGCACGGTCGTGGGCAACCCGGAAGTCGGTCTTATGCTCGAGCCCGAGCTGCTGGGCCTCGCCGGTAAAGCCTGTCCAGGCTGTGAAGGCGTGAACGTCGACGTCGCCGGGCTGGGAGACTTGGTCGGCGAGGCCGCGGGAGCAGCCGTTTGCGCGTATGCCGCCGCGAGAGGAAGACAAGCGAGAGCTAAAGCGAGCGCGGCGACCCTGTGGATACTTCCTGCTGCTTTCATGGCGACCTAAAATTTCCTCAGCCGCTCGCGCTGTCCGGCCAGGAAATCGCCGTCTCCGCGTGCCTGCTTTGCGCCTGTCCTGCGCCGGCCTCCGAGGATCCCCGCGAGCATCTCGCCGAAATCCGTGCCCGGCTTCGAGGCCTTGGGCGCGAGTGCCGCCTCTAGGGCGAGCCTGTCGATGAAATCTTTGTCGTTCACTTCTGCGACGAGCGAGATCGAAGTGTCTGTCGCGCCGATCAGATAAGCCTTGGAGTCGAGCGCGACGATATGCAGGGCCTTGCCCTGTCCGAGCGAGGTCGTCGCGAGCACCTTGACGGCGTTGTCGCCCTCGGCCTTCGGCCTCGAGGCGCGCTTCATGAGGCGATAGACTCCGTAGATCGCGGCCAGCACCAGCGCCAGCACGAAGACCATGCGGAGAAAATATGCGAGTGTAGTCGAACCGGCCGCGTTATTCGCAGCCTTTGCCGACGCTGCCGCATCGCTTAAGGCGAGAGTCGACTCGTCTACCGAAGACGCCGTCCCCACGACGTTTCCGGCGGCAGGCGGCGCGGCTCGTGTGCCTTGCGCTCCCGCTGCGACCCCCAACCCAAGCGCCATTGCGGCGCACAGGACGAGAGCTATGCGTTTCAAAGACCCCTCCCAAATTCAGTATATATTTTACTGCATCCGGAGGTTAAACGCAATAACTATTTATCAGAAGGACAAAATTTTAGCCTAAATCGCCCATCCTCTCCATCGGAGACACGATCTCGGTGACGCGGACGCCGAAATTCTCGTCGATCACCACGACCTCGCCCTTTGCGATGAGCTTGTGGTTGACGAGGATATCGACCGGCTCGCCGGCCAGCTTGTCGAGCTCGATGATCGTGCCCTCGCCCATGCCGAGGATCTCCTTGATGAGCTTGCGCGTGCGGCCGAGCTCGACCGTCATCTCCATGAAGACGTCCATGATGAGTCCGATATTGCCGGACTCCGGGCTCGCCTGCTGCATCTGGAGGCTCGCGAATTGCACGGGCTGGACATTGGGCGGATTCATGCCGTAGCCGCCCATCTGGGCGCCGTAACCCTGCATCTGCCCGAACCCTCCGCCCATCTGGCCCATTTGCTGGTTCATCTGCCCCATCTGAGTCCCCATGGAGTTGCCCATCATCGCAGGGACCTGGGCTGCCTGAGCGCCGCCCCCGAAGGAGGCGAGCACGTCCTTGACGAAAGAGAGCGCGAAAAGCTCGACGAGCCGGTCGGGCGGCCCGTCGCCGATCTGCACAGGGTAGATCGCTCGTAGGAAGTCGCCAGTGGGCACCTTGGCCATCGCCTTGGGCCCGAAGGATCCCTCCGCTACTCCCGCCGTAATGTTCCGGTTGCCAGTCTTCTCGGACACGACCGTAATCTGCGTCCCGGCCAGGGTGGAGATGCATTCCTGTACGGCCGAGACGGCCATGTCGTCGAGATCCGACAGGGTCTCGTCCTTGTTGGCGAGGGAGGCGATCTTGATGGCCGTCTCCTTGGACATGACGAAGCAGTGGTCGCCCGGCAACGATCCGGCGAAAGGCACTGAAACCGCCAGAACCTCCTCGGGCACGTCGCGGAGGAATCCATCCCTCGTTGAGCCGTCGACCGTCGGGCTCTGGATCGTGACGGCCAGTCCCGTGATCATCGACAGGTTCTGCGACTGGGCGCTCAGCGTGGACTCGAGTATCGCCTTGAAGGCCTGTGCATCCTGGGGCGATAGGGCGGAGCCCTGGCGCCCGCCGCCTGAGGGGGCCGCCTGGGGGCCGGGTCCGCCGTCGAGGCCAGCGAGAAGGGAGTCTATCTCTTCTTGGGAGAGGGCGCCGTCACTCATTGTTCTCTTCTCCTTCGGATGCTAGTTCCTCGAATTCTTCCTGGCCGACGTCCTCGAGCTTTTTCGTGATCTGGACTGCCATCTTCCTGCCGATGACGCCGGGGCGGCAGAGGAATTTCCTCTTGTTCCCGACGTCCAGGGCCATCGGGTCGCCGACGTGGACCGAATGGAGGCGGATTACGTCGCCCTTGCGAAGAGCCAGCACGTCGCGCACCGATATGCTTATATGCCCCACCTCGGCGATCACGGGTATCTCCACCGAGGAGAGCTTTTCCTTGAGTATGTTGAGGTTCTCGGTCGTCGCGCCCCTGCGCACCGAACTGTACCAAAACTGCGCCGAGAGCTTGGAGACGATGGGCTCGATGGTCATGTAGGGTATGCAGAAGTTCATCATCCCCTCCACCTCGCCGACCTTCGTCTCGAGAGTGACGAGGACGACCATCTCGGATGGAGGGACTATCTGGGCGAACTGGGGGTTGGTCTCGATCTGCGAGAGCCTCGGCCGGAGGTCGATCACGGTCGTCCAGGCCTCGCGCATGTTGCCGAGGATGCGGACGATGATGCCCTCCATGACTGAGTGCTCGATGTCCGTGAGCTCCCGGTTGAGCTTTGCTCCCTCGCCCGAGCCGCCGAAGAGGCGATCGATGATCGTGAAGGTGACGGAGGGGTCGATCTCGAGTATGGCCTGACCCTTGAGCGGGTCCATGCTGACGACGGCGAGCGTCGTCGGCGTCGGTATGGATCGGATGAATTCCCGTACGTCAGCTGATCTACCGATGCGACGTGGACGTTGACGAGCGCGCGCATCGAGGCGGACAGCGTGGTCGTGGTGAGCCGCGCGAAGGTCTCATGCATGTTCTGAACGGTGCGGATCTGCTCCTTGGAGAACTTGTCCGGTCTCTTGAAGTTGTAGATCTTTATCTTGCGGGTATCGGCGGTGGGCTTTATGCTCTCGATTTCCGTCTCGCCGGCGTTGATCGCGGTGAGTAGCTGGTCTATCTCGTCCTGAGAGAGGACTTCGGTCATGCCGCCTCCAAACCGTTCCCGCGGCCGCGTCTACATCTTTATGACGTCGAGCCGCTCGAAAAGGACTTCTTTAACCGTAGGCTTGCTGAGGATACGGTTGAGGTTCTCCTTGATGTCGTCCTGGATGATGGCCTCCTTGTCGGGCGTGAGGTCATCCGCCATCTTAGCCGTGAAGTACCTGCGGAGGAAGTCCCTAATTTGCGGCATTCGCGCGTTGACCTCGACTGGTGAGTCCTTATCCTGCATGTCGAAGCCGAGGTTGATCCTCACGGTTATCGAGTAAGGCTCCTTGTCGCTCGTCTTGGTGCGGATCTCCCCGATGGTGCCGACGTATTGGTAGAGGGGCGTCGCGGACTGATAGTCTTCGGACTTGGTGATCGCCACCGCGGGCTTGCCCTGCTTGTTCACGATGCCGACGGTGATGACGACGATGGTCACGATGAAGATGACCGCTCCTAGTCCGATGCCGATTATCATGAGTATCCGCGCGATGCCGGGGCCCGCCCCCTTCGCCTTGGCGGGCTGGGATGACTCGGCTTCGCCTTCGGCGAAGTTCATCTCCTGGTCGTCGGAATTATCGGACATGGCAGTCCCCCTGCATCAAATATCGGTATTTCACGTGTCAGTATTAGTATACACGGAAGCGGCGCGACTGAAAAGCGCGGATCCTAATCGGATACGGCGGATCCTAATCGGATGCGGCGAGCTTTATACTCCCATCCGGTCGCCCAGATCTGTGTATCCTAGTCAGATTCGCCCAGGGTGGCCCCGGGGAAGGCTCCGATGGAACGGCGGTAGGCGACGATGCGCTCGATGACGACCGCGGGTCTCTCGGCCACGACCATCCTCTTGCCGTATACGAGGCCCAAGGTAGTATCCGGATTGGACTCCATAGTCTCGATCTGGTGAGGATTGATCCAGAATTTCCTGCCCGAGAGAGCGGTCAGCTCGATCATGGCGCCTCCCTACGGCAAGGGCGGCCGATCGGCCGCCCTGATCATCACCCCCGGCTACTGGGCCCGGTCATTACCTCTTGAGCGTCAGGAGCTCTTGCAGCATCTGGTCCGAAGTCTGGATGGTCTTAGAGTTCGCCTGGAAGCCTCTCTCGGTGACTATCATGTCGGTCATTTGCTCGGCGAGGTCCACGTTCGACATTTCTAGAGTACCGGCGATTATCTTGCCCTTGCCGGCAATGCCCGACGGCCCGATATTCGCCTGCCCCGAGTTGTTGGACTCGGCGAAGTTCGTCTCGCCGACTTTCTCGAGGCCGCCCGGATTGGTGAAGCTGCCCAGCGCCACCTGCCCGATCGTCCGGTTGGTGCCGTTCGAGAAAACTGCAGTGACGACGCCGGACTGGTCGATCTTGAAGCTGTCGAGATAGCCCATCGTGTAGCCGTCCTGCGCGAAAACTTTCGTCGAAGAGCGCTCGGCCATTTGGGTTACGGTATTGGTCGCGGAGCCGACCGTTCCGAGATTGACCCTGAAGGCCTGCCTGGTCGCTCCGCCGCCCGCGGCGGGAGTCGCGCCCTGAACGTCGAAGGAGACGCCCAGGTCCAGCGCGCCCGTCGTCGGCGAGGCATTGCCCTGTCCATCCCTGACTCTCGCGAGAAGGCCGCGGTTGTCGAACTCGACCGTGAAGGTCGAGCCGTTCCCGGCGACGGGATTCTGTCCAAGGGCGACGCCGACATTGGTGGGGGTCGGAGCCTCGGGATCGACGGTCACGGTGCCCTGCCACTGGTTCGGCGTGCCGATCACCTTGCGGTACTCGACGCGCAGCGTATGCGGCGAGCCGAAAGAATCGTAGATCTTCTCCTCTACGCGCCACGTGCCCTGCTCGACCGTGTCGGCTGCCGCTCCCGCCGGAACCTCCGGCGTGCGCTTGTCCAGGTTGCACGCGATGTCCACCCGGCCGGTGGCCTTCGCGGGATCCTTCGCGCCGATGGGGATGACCAGGTCCTCGGTCGCCCCGAGGTCGAGAGGATCTGCTGGCCGTTGATGTTCTGGGCGAGCCAGCCCTGCACGCGGAAGCCCGTGGCGGGATTCACGAGCCTTCCGTCCCGGTCGAGCCCCAGGGCCCCGTCCCTCGTATAGACAGTGCTCTCGCCGTTCTTGAGGACGAAGAAGCCGTTGCCCTGAACGGCGAGGTCGGTCATCACGCCCGTTGTCTGGAGAGCCCCCTGCGTGTGTATCGTGTCGATCGACCCGATCATCATGCCCAGGCCGATCTCCTTCGGGTTGACGCCGCCCACGTCTCCGTTCGGGGCCGACGCGCCGGACATCTGCTGGTACAGCAGGTCCTGGAAGGTAGCGCGGCTCTTCTTGAAGCCGGTCGTGTTCACGTTGGCGATGTTGTTGCCGAGGACGTCCATCCGGACCTGGTGATTCTGCAGGCCTGAGACGCCGGAATACAAAGAACGCATCATGGGGCTAGCCCTCCTAATTGCCGATTATAGATTCGATCTGCGAGAAGTCATAAATGCCACCGTTCACGCCGACGAGCGGGTTGTCGCCGCGCACTACCTTGTCCACGACGCCGCGGACTAGGTTGTCGCCATCGCGCAACTCTACGGTCTTGCCGAGCATTTGAGACGCCTCGCCGGAGGCGAGTAGGCCGGAGAGCCTCTGGAAGCTCGCGCTCATGTTCGTGATCTGCTCGAGGGAAGAGAACTGCGCCATCTGGGCGATGAATTCCTTGTCGTCGACCGGAGCTGTGGGGTCCTGATGCTGGAGCTGGGTGATGAGGAGCTTGAGGAAGTCGTCCTTCCCGAGCTCGGCCCCCGTCGACTTGGAGCCCTTCAGCGACTTGTTGAAGGTGTCGACCTCGGCTTTGGTCAAGGCCAGGTCCTGCGAGCTCAGCGCGGTATTGATGTTCAAGTCCACCTGGGTCCTCCTAGGCGAGTATGTCGACGGCGCTGCCGCGGCGAGCGTAGGCCGACGCGGGAGCGGAGGGATCGGCGATCGAGGCCACGGCCTCGCGGAGTCGATCAGAATAGAAGGGACCGCCCGTTCCGTCGTGGGACGAATCCTGCGACCCGTTCCCGCCCGAGCCCCCGCCGACCGCCACTTCGAGCCTGGCGGAATCGAACCCGCCCTGCCTGAACGCGTCGGACAGGTGGCTCATGTTGCGCTCGAAAGCGCTCTTGGCCGCGTCCGACTCGACGACGATCCGGCCGCTGATATTGTTGTCGGCGAGATTCAGCTCTATCTTGACGTTTCCCAGGGACTCGGGCTTCAGCCTGAGGCGTATCGTGCCGGCGTCGCCGTCCCTGAGCACGACGCGTGCGCTCTGGACTATTTCGCCGTTCCAGACTTCGCGCAGGCGGTCCGCCAGCATCGTCCTGAAATCATGAGCCCGGCTCCCCTCGGCCTTCGCCGCGGTGCCGACTCCTCCGGGCTCGCCGGGAGCTCGAGAGTCGAGAGACAGTTCGTGGTAGACCTCGCGGCCGGCGTCTTGCGCGGGCGCCTTCGCCTCGATCGCAGGCTCTTGCTCAGCTCGTCGGCTGCGGCCTTCGCAAAAGCGGCTCCTCGCGACTCGGGCGATCGCCTGAGATCGAGGACGCTCACCTTGGGCTCGGGCGAGTGCTTTTCGACCTTCCGGTCGGACGAAACGTCATCGTCGCCGCTCGCCCGATCTGCCTTGGCCCGCAAGCCGGGGCCTGAAGGGGCTTGGCGGCGACTGCCGATCCGAGGACGGCGGGATGATCCGAGAGCCGCGGCCGATTCGCTCGCGGCGGCATCGCCTTTGGCTTTTGCGCGGCGCCTCAAGTCGAGGACGTCGGCAACTTGAGAGGCCGCCTGTTCTTGCGCAGGCGTTCCGGGGCTCGCGCGACGTTCTGACGCTTTACGGTGATCGATGGTTTCGGACTTTCGCGTGTCCGGTCCAGTAAGCGAAAGGGCCGTCTTGGCGACCGATCGCTTCGAGATAAGAGCCTTGGCATCGAGAGCCTGGCCGGCGATGCCCTTCTCGAGATTCGCTGCTATTGCGTGGCTCCGAGATTTCGATCGGACGGCGGTTTCGGCCTCGATTTTCAGGCCGAGGCTTTTCTGGGCCTGGGACAGCATTTCAGAGAAAAGCCCGGCGAGGCCGCCGGCTTTATTTTTGCCACCCGCGGCGCCGAATAGCGACGAAACTCCGTTGGAGCTTGCGGATTGTGCGCGGCCGCATGGACCGCGTTCGTGGACGGTGCCGACATTGACGTTGGGCGCTCTCCTTTGCCGGGTCGAAGAGAACCTCCGGCGCCGATGTCGCCGCGCCTTGCCCTTTAGTCCAGGGAACTCGGTTTGGCCGCCATCTTGCGTTGGAGAATCGCGGAGCGATCGGGGGGCATGCCGGACAGCCATACCGAGACGAGGGACGTATTCCCGCGGCCTTCGCCGCTCTTCCACGGCGTGGAAGATGTCGATGACCGTCTGGTCGTCCATCGCCACCAGTATGCTCACCGCCTTCGCGGGAGGCATGCCGACCAGGTACTGCGCGTTCTGATCGATGTTGGCCTTCCTATTGTCGTACTGTTTTACCTTGTCATTAAACGATTTTTCTTTATCGTCGAGCGCCTGACTTCGATTGTCCAGCTCCTGGGCCTTCTGGGCTATCTCGGCGTCCCTCTTCTGGAGGCCGCTTTCCCTCGAGTCCAGCTCCTCCGCGCGCTCCCCGATCGACTCGAGTCGCTTGGCGTAACGCTCCTCCTCGAGGAGCGCGGGGGCTTCGGCGCTCACGGGCGCGGGCGCGCGCTTGCCGCCGAGACCAAAAAGCCCATAGGCGGGGGCCAGGACCGTCTTCGCGTCGATAAGGCCGAAGTGATCGGAGCCAGACGATCCCGCCAATGACGAGGGCGACGATGATCGCGAGCAGGAGGACGATGCGCCCGAGCACCCGGGGCCTTCCGAAGCTTGCCATGTTCCGCTATTCCTTCGCCCGGACGGCCTTTGGTCGGGCCAGGTCGTGATCGACATTTAGTCCTATCATGTCGTTGGACCTTGTGCCTGACCAGGTCGTCAAGGGCTTCGTTTCCTCGCGCTCGGCGAGCCGATAGTACTCGGCCTGCCGTCGCTCCTTGAGCTTTTCGATCGCCTCGCGGGCCTTGTGCCGCTCGACATAGGCGAGGCGAGCCTCCTCGGCTCGAGCTCTGCCCGAGCCAGCTCTTCGGAGATCCTGTCTCGGTCGCGCTCGAGGCGGACGATGTACAGCTCGGCGGCCCGGTAATCCGCTAGCTCCCGGCCAGCGCCGAACATTTCGTGGCCGTGCGCGACCGAGCCTGGGCGACCTCGCGCAGTCTGCCGTCGAGGATGGCGCAGCGGCCCGCCTTCTCGG
>CAWHFT010000119.1:0-8258 GCA_963828175.1 uncultured Spirochaetota bacterium | reverse complement strand
ACACCGACAGGACGGCCGTTGTTGTTCTCGACCGTAGAGCTATAGTCCACGGTAGCCGCGACATATCCGTTTTGGTTGGCGAGATCCAGGGCGTACCAGAATTGTTGGCGGTTGATCGTCCTTTCGTATCCCCAGCCGTTGCCGCAAAGGAACACGATCGCCGGCCTCGGGACCCCCAGGGGCTGCGGCCTCTGAATATCCATCTGGAGGTCCCGGCCTCCGACGCTCCTGTAAGTGATTCCGTAGGCTTCGACGAAGGATTGGCCGCGCAGGGACACCGCCGAGGCGAGCAGCCCCGCGGCAAGGCAACCGATTATGAATTTCATATCACTATTCTACCATTTGACGGGGCCATGTCTTTGGACGATTCAGTTATTTTCGGCCTTCCAGGATGGGCAACGCGGCATAAGATAAATAAGGAAGCTGCCATTTTGCTGAAGGCCGCCCGATCGACGACGTTATCCCGCCCATGTCCTCATCCGGGGCCGATCGGCGGGCTATCCCGCTCTCTTCGCCTGGAGCATGCCGATCTTGTTGCCCTCGGTGTCCTCGGCGTAAATGAAGTCGCCGACGCCAGGGATATTCTGCTTTTCGCCGACGATCTTTCCGCCAGCCGACTTGACCTTCTTGATCATCGCGTCCAAATCATCGACATCGATGGTATTTATCACTGGTTGCTTGCTATAGCTTCGCGGCATGATGGCGCCGTCTATGCCGGCCTCGCCCGCGCCTGTCGTCGCGAGCCAATACTCTCCGTCCGGCATGCCCGAATCGGCGATCTTCCAGCCGAATACCTCGTAAAAGCGGCACGCCCGTTTTACGTCGTCGGCCGTAATCTCGAAGTGGACCACTCTACCCATGAAATCCCTCCTTGCTCAGGTCGTGATTCCAATTCCAACCTTAAGGAACAAGATACTCACGAAGAACCGGGCTAATGCAAGGGCAATAATGGCAGGAAGGCGACGGCGAACCAAAGGATGATCGCCAGAAAAAGGCAGCGTTCGTTCAGGCCTATGATTTTCCTATTCAACGCGGGAATCGCCAGAATAACCGGGATCAGGGTCGTAAAGACTCCGATCGCGATCGAGGCGAGGAGGAGCTCAGGCCATACGCGCGCCCAGGCCGCTACGCCGAGGACGCGAAATATGGAAAGCCTGGGGATGAGGAAGCCCGACGATAGCGAAATGCTCATGAAGGTGATGATGTCCAGGACTATGTGGACCTTCCCCCTGAAGGTCGTCGGCCCTTCGACATCCCGCGGGAAGTGGACAATTGCGAGTCGCGCCGCGGAATAGACAGTCAAGGCGATGACCCACGCATCGAACCGCGGCGCTCCGGAGGCGACCAGCGCGGCGACGAGGCAGAGGCCGCTCGCCCCCGACGACGCGGCATAGAGCTTGAAGAGGAATCCATACCGGCCGGTGGCGTAGTTGCAGACGGGATCGCGAATCGGCTCGTATCCCGTGGGGAGGATGTGAAGGGCGATCAAGGAAACAAGGGCGCTCGCGACACCGCAGGCGCCGATGACGATGAGTATTTTCAGGAAGATCATTTCAGCACCGTCTTCAGGCCGGGGATGCGGCGCAAGATCAGGAAGGCGGCCGCGAGCGTCGTCGCGAAGGCGAGCGGGGCGACGGCCGCATGCTTGAGGAGAAGCGGCGCCTGCCAATTGCGGAGCAGGAGAGAAATCGAGATCAGGATCGGCGCATGAAACATATATATGCTGAAAGAGTTCGCGGCGAGGAGCCTCGTAAAGCCGTTCTCGACGTTGAGGTATTTGCGGAAAAAGGCGATGAGGCCTATCGAGAAGCCGATGGCGATGAAGGCTTCCCAAAACGCGAAGGCGAAGCTCTGCCAGTAAGGCCCGCCGTCCGTGAGCATCAGCCCTCGGACAGCTCCGCCCGCTACCATGATCACGCTCCAGACCGGTATCCCCGCTCCCAACGCGATGCCGAACCATCGCATCCCCGTCGTTTCGCTCAGCCTGTCCAGCCATTGTCGCTCGCCGGCGTGAATGCCGAGAAGAAAGAGGGCAATATATGCGGCGAAGTAGCAAAGCTGGAGGTTGGCGACGCTCGTCCCGATTGGGAGGAATAGGCGAATGGAAAACGCCGCGAACCCCGTAGCGCAGATGATCAAGATCACGGTCAGGGTTTTCGGGCTCTCGCCGGGCTTTTCCTTCGCGGGTCTCAGAGCGCGCAGCGCCGCGTACGGAAGGCTGAAAAGCAGCAGAGCCTCGACGAACCAAAGCGGTCCCGTGGCTCCTACCCACCGAAGCGAGGCGAGATAGTCGAGATACGCCTGACCGGCGCCCAGATGCTCCCGGACGTTTCCGTAATTCATGATGAAGTATCCGATGAAGGGATCGATGATAAACATGTAGATGACGAGGGGAATCCCGAGGCGAAAGAGCCTCTCCTTAACGAAAGAGGCGGGTCCGCGTTTGGCCAGGGACCTGGCCGCGAAGTAGGCCGCCAGGAAAAAAAGGATTCCCATGAACCAGGCTTGCGTGTAAGAGCCGTACAAGCCGAAGAGCACCCTCGAGACTATGTCGAGAGTGTTGGAGTTCCCTTCTTTGTAATACCAGCCGCCGAAGCCGCTATAGGTCACGTTCGAATGCATGACGACGACGAGGAAGATGACGAAGGATCTGAGGTTGTCCAAATAGGCGAGTCTCGGTTTTTCTTGCATGCCGTTCTCCTTCAGCGGCAGTATGTCCCGGCGATCCAGGGTTTTCTATCGCCGGGGATTCCCATTCCGTTCCCGATCCCCTAGGAAGGGGACCAGGAAGCGCTTCCTATGAAGAGGAAGATAGACGCTTTAGGAGCTCGAAGCGGTTCGCGACGCCAGCCTTTCGAAATATGCCGGTGATGTGGTTCTTGACCGTATGGGGCGAAATGAAGAGCCTGGCGGCGATCTCCTCGTTGGACAGTCCCTCGACGACGAGGGGCACGATTTCCCCCTCGCGCTCCGTAAGTCCGAAGCCGAGCAAAGTGGAATCGACTTCGTTCGCGGTCATTTCCTTCGGCGCGAGAAGTTTCCTGGCGCACATGGAGATGACGAACACGTTTATTAGAAGGAAAAAGACGGGCGAGAACGGAAAATCGGGACCTTGCATAAGCCGCCCGAAATGGAAGTAATCGTTCGCGAGCGAGAGGAGGCCGAGCCCCAGGAGGATGGTACTAAAGACGGGCGAGAAGCCGCTATATGGCGGCGGGAGCCTCCGGCGAAACCGGATAAGCACGCCGGTCGAGTAAAGCTGGCAGATAGTCACGTACAGGGAAGAGGCTAGGTAGCCGTGGTCCAAGTTCAACTGACCGGGACCGCTCAGGAAAATCGGAAGCGAGACGACGAGAAAGAAAAAGAGAATGGAAAAGGCCCAAAACAGGCCTTTGCGTCTCATCCCGATGCTCGTGCGCGTGCACTCGTGCGAGAAGATCAAGAGAAAGGACCCCATCATGACCGCGGAGATGAAGACTTCGTTCATTAAAAGGAAGCCGACGCGCGGATCCCATTTCCGGAGAATGTCGGCCATGATGAAGGTCGCCGCGTTGCCCAGGAGGAGCAGGCAAAGCCCGAGTATGCAGAAGGCGAGGGAGCGTATGGACGCTTCGGCGGTTCTCTTGTAGGTCAGCCAGAGGAGGAGAAAGGCCGACGGGCCTGACAGGAAGGCAAGAGCGAAGGCGGCGAGGATCGCGGTCGAAGACATGGCTTAGTATAGCCTCAGGGCCTCTTCCGTAGCCAATACATGTTCATGGGCGCCGTCCCCTTCACCGGAAGCTCTCCCCGAGGTTCGCAGGCCAGGCGTCCGGCTATGAGACGGCTGGTCGCCTCGGAGACGTTGATCTGCATGGGATCGGAGGCCGCCTCCATCCGATTGGCAATATTCACCGTGTTCCCGAAGACGTCGTAGATATAGCGCCGGACGCCCACGATGCCCGCCACCACCTCGCCGGAGTGGATGCCCACCCTCATCCGCCACGCGATGGGCGATTTCGTATTGCGCTCGGCGAGCCAGTCGATCATCTCGAGGCCGGCCTCGGCGAGGCACAGCGCGTGATCGGGGTTCGGCTCGGGGAAGCCCGAGACTGCGAGATAGGCGTCGCCTATCGTCTTGATCCGCTCGCAGCCGCGCGCGGCGACGATGCCGTCGAACGCGCCGACCATCTCATTGAGCTCGGAGATGAGCGTGGCGGGAGGCAGCCGGGAAGCCTGGCCGGTGAAGTCCACGAGATCGGAGAAGAGCACCGATGCGTCGCTGAAACTCCTTGGCTCGCTCGAGCCCGATTCCTTGAGCTCGGCGGCGATACCGGCCGGGAGGAGGGCGTGGAGCAGGCGCTCCGACTTTTCCCGCTCGTTCTGGGCGTCGCGGAGGGCTTGCCGGAGCCGGAGGTGAGTGCCGACGCGCGCGACCACCTCCTCTTTCTGGAAGGGCTTGGACACGTAGTCCACTGCCCCCGAGCGGAAGCCCTCGACCTTGTCCTCGATCTGGTTGAGCGCGGAGATGAAAATGACGGGGATGTCCGCCGTCTCGGGGTCCTCTTTCAGCCGCTTTATAGTCTCGAACCCGTCCATCCCCGGCATCTTGATGTCGAGGAGTATGAGGTCCGGCCGTGCCTTCGCGGCGACCTGGATGGCCCGCTCGCCCGATTTCGCCTGGAGCGGGTGGAAGCCCGCCTGGACGAGCGTGTCGGAGAGGACCCGGAGATTCTCCTCGATGTCGTCGACGACGAGGACCATGCCGCCTTCAGCGCCCATCTTTCGCTCCTTGCTTTTCCGCACGGACCCGCTCGAGGAAGGCGGCGATGGCCGCTTCGTCGTAGGCCGAGGCCGCCTCTTCGAGGGCGGCCGCCAGACTGGGCGCGGCCGTCGACATCTCCTTCGACAGGGCTGAGAGGTCCGCGAAGTCGTTGATTGCCGCGGCTTCCCCCATCCGCGAGAGCAGTCCCTCGTCGAGAGCGGCGGCCTCGCCGAAGTCCGCCGGGCCGGCCTGAGCCTCCCGCGCGGCCGCCGAAGCCGCGCGCGGCGCCTCGAGCGCGAGGCCGCCCTTCTCCCGGATGAGGCGGTAGAGCGAGCCCTGCTTGAACGGCTTCGCGAGAAAGCCGTCGAAGCCCGACGAGGCTATCCTCTCTTCGTCATTGATAAAGGCCGACGCAGTCAGGGCGAAGACCTTCGCTCCGCTCGTTCGCGGGTCCTTCTTGAGCAGGGTCACCGCCTCGTAGCCGTCCATAACCGGCATTTTGATGTCCATGAAAACGATGGCCGGCCGCAGCTCGATCGCGATCTCGAACGCCGCTTTCCCGTGCTCCGCCTCGACGACCGAGAAACCCACGCGCTCGAGCATCTCCTTGAGGACGAGGCGGTTGGTGACCTGGTCGTCGACGACGAGCGCCGTCACCTCGGCTCCGGCGACGAGCCGGAGGTCGGAGGCGTCGGCCTCGCCCTTGGGAGGCGCCTCGGCCTGGGCCTCGAGGGGAATAGAGAAGGAGAAGACGCTGCCCTCGCCCGGCGCGCTTTCTATGGAGAAGATCCCTCCCATCATCGCCACGTAGCGGCTCGAGATCGCCAGCCCCAGGCCCGTGCCTCCCTCGTGGTCCGTCGTCGAAGCCTGGACGAAAGGCTTCAGCACGGATTCCTGTTCGTCCTTCGGGATGCCACGGCCCGTATCGCGCACAGCGAAGCGGATATTCCCGCCGTCCGTCCCGGCGAAGACGCTCACTCCCCCTTCGTCAGTGAATTTCACGGCGTTGCCGAGGAGGTTCACCATGATCTGACGGAGCTTGCCGAGATCGCCCCGGACGTACCGGGGCAGGTCCCCGCCCTTGTCGAAGTAGAGGCTCAGATTTTTCTTGCGGCACTTGAGCTCGAAGAGGTCGCGGAGCTCGTCCTGGAATTCCCAGAGGTCGAAGACGGAGGGGTGCAGCTCCATCTTCCCGGCCTCGATCTTCGAGATGTCGAGGATGTCGTTGATGAGGGACAAAAGATGCTCGCCCGAGCGCATGATCACGCGGATGCGCTCCTTCTGCGGAGCCGTGAGGTTCCGGTCGTCGTCCAGCAGCTGCGTAAAGCCGAGGATGGCGTTGAGCGGCGTGCGCAGCTCGTGGCTCATGTTCGCCAGGAACTCGCTCTTCATGCGGCTCGCGTCCTCGGCCTCGGTCCTGGCGCGCCGAAGGTTCTCCTCGAATTCCGCCTGGCGCGAGATGTCGCGCAGGATGGCGATGGTCCACGCCTCGTCGCCGGACCCGGCCCGCGAGATATGCGACTCCATCAGAGAGGCCGAGCCGTCCGCCCGGCGCCACTCGAGGCGGGCGAGGCCGCTCGCGTGAGCCTCGATGAATCCCTCGGCGCCGGCTCCGAGGAACCGCTCCAGGCTCCCTCCGATGGCCTGGTCCCGAGGGCACCGGAAGGCAGTCTCCGCCGCGGGATTGAAGAGCCGGAGCGTCAGAGTGTCGTCGAAGGCGATTATGGGGTCCGCGGCGCCGGCGACGATGTCCTCGAGGCGCTTGCGCGTGAACTCGAGCTGGCCCCGCTGCTTGAGGATGAGAGCGTTGATCTCGGCGAAGACCGAGGCGAACTCGTCGTTCTGGACGATGTCGATCGCCTTCCCCGCTCCGGGGTCGGGCGAGTTGAGCAGCTTGAGCCGGTCGAGGATCGTGGCGAGGGGCCGGACGATGATCCTCTTGATCTGGAAGATCATCTGCGCGACCAGCAGCCAGACCAGGAATATCTTGAGCAGGAATACCTCGAGCGCGGACTTGAGCCCGTACTGCCCGGCGCGCAGGAAGATCTCCGGCCCCGAGAGCATCCCGGGCTCGGGAGGCAGCTGGCCGTGCGGAACCCGACCCGCGAGCGAATAGAGGGCCCCCGCAAAGGAGAAGGCCTGCAGGGCCATGAAGAGGACGAGCGCGATGACGACGAGGATGACTTTCGAGAACAGGGAAGAGTACTTCATCTCTCCCTTGCCGCCGACCTTACTCAGAGTCTCGCGGGCCTCGTAGAAGCGCTGGTCGAACTGGAGAGCGAGGACGACGCCGGTGAAGAAGCCGTTCACGGCGGCCTCGAGAAGCTGCAGCGGCAACTCCTCGAGGCCGGAGCTCGCTCTCGCCATGAAGAGAGCGGTTTTTCCGGCCAGGAAGAATGCCATGGAAATGGCGATCGTCGCGAGCTTGAGCCTGTTCAGTCTCTTGAAAGCGAGTTCTATGGTCTCCGCCGTCGGCTCGCAGGCCTTTATGCAGAGAATGTGGACGCGGAAGACAGGCGAAAAAAAGCCCATGAGCGAAAGATTGAGGAGCAGGACCTGGACCCACAGGATCAAGGCCGAGGGACCGGAAAAAAAGGCGGCAAAGCTCGTCTGGAGCGCCTCGTGAAACGAGAATCCGTCGAGCGAGGTGATGAAGAGCACGGCCAAAGGAACGAAGACGCCCATATCGGGGCGTCGCGTCCTCGACCTGTCGTGGAATTTCATGTTCTAGAGAATACGATCTTTTTTATCGAAAGGCGAGATCGCCCGTGGCCATGCTGCACGACACGACGGCGCCCTGGCCCCGCGACACGCGGATCGACCCTTCGCGCCTTCTGAGCAGGGCCTGGACGATCTTGTAGCCGAGATTCTGGTTCGTGTCGGGCTCGAAGCCTTCGGGGAAGCCGGGGCCGTCGTCGGCGACCTCGAACCGCAGCCATGCTCCTTCCTCGCGCAGGGCCACGTGGAGGCTCCCGCCCCCTTTCGGGACCAGGCCGTGCTTGAGGGCGTTGGCCACGAGCTCCGTGAGCACGAGGCCGAAGTCGATGGCCACTGCCGACTCGACGTCGACGCGGCCGCCCTCGACCTTCGCGTCTATGCCGATACCGTCGGTCTGATAGCTCGAGACCGATAGTTTCACGATATCGCGCGCATAGGGCACGAGGTCGATCTGGTCGCCTGTCTCGATGTCGTAGAGCTTTTCGTTGGCCAGCGAGATGACGCGGATGCGCTCGTTGATTGAACGGGACATGGCCTCGACCGCCGGGTCGCTCGAGCGGTGCGCCTGTAGGGACACGATGCTCGAGACGATCTGCAGACTGTTCTTCACGCGGTGGTGGACTTCCTTCAGCAGTATCTCCTTTTCCGAGAGGGACTCCTCGAGCCTCGCGCTCGTCGCCATCGCGCTATGGATTTGCTCCTTGAGAAGCTCGTTAGAGCTCTTGAGCTCCCGCGACAGGACTTCGACCGAGTCGAAGGCGCTCGTGAAGCGCTTCGCGAGGACGAGGGACTGGAGGAA
>CAWHFT010000118.1:0-15218 GCA_963828175.1 uncultured Spirochaetota bacterium | reverse complement strand
TCTATCGCCCCAAGGGCTCGCCTTTAATCCCTCCGTACTGAACGTGAACATGGGCGATACGGTGAACGTCAGATGCACGAACACCACGCTACAAGGCGTGCAAAGCGGCTGGACCTGGTACCTCGACGGCAATAGCTCGCCGTTCTCCGCCCAGACGGCCTCATCCTTGAGCATCGACACGACGCAAGTAAGCACGTTGACAGTGGGAAACCACATCGTCAGCTGCACGGTCATGTACAACGGCCTTTTGTACTCCGGCTATTTCCTGCTGACTATCTCGCAGTGAAGGGGAAAGGACATGAGAATACGATCGGCATTCGCCCTTTCCCTCCTCGCGCTCAGCCTGGGCCTGGTTCTCGAGGGCTGCAAAAATCCCGCTTCTTCTTCTATCAGCCAGGTGATGACCGGGTCGATCAAGGTCACGCTTGGAGCTCCCTCCGGCAACGCGTCGAAGTCTATCGTTCCGCCAGTCGTCGGGACCGTCAGTTCGGTGTCCGTGACCGTAGCCTCTGGATCGACTACGCTGACGCAGACAATAAATGGGCCTACCGGAACCCTGACCTTCGCGGGCCTCGCCGCGGGCACATGGAATGTCAGCGCGACGGCCTACGACGCGGCGGGTACTGTCATAGGATCAGGCAGCGCCAACAATATTCCCGTTTCCACAACCTCCTCGACCAACATCCCCCTAGCCATCAATTTCATCGGCGACGGTTCATCGGCGACAGGAGCGCTCAACATCACTATCTCCTGGCCGGCCTCGACTGGCGTCGACACGCTCTCATGGATCGTGCAAACCTTGACCGGCGGGAATGAAGGGAGCAGCAATGCTGCTCCGACCCTCTCATCGGGCACATATTCGTGCACTATCAATCTTGCGCCCCTAGCCGTCGGCGCGCATGAGCTTTTCCTAACTTTTTCGAAAAGCTCTACGGGAGCTTCCGCCGGAAAATTCGTCGAGGCGGTGGACATCATCGCGGGACAAACGAGCTCCTGTTGGATAGACGGCACCGGCAAGGTGCAGAGCGGAGCCCTGACTATCGATCAGAACCTTTTCTTTAATTCAACCGCGACCCTCGCGTCCATTAGCTTCGCCGGGGCGACAATGAACCAGGGCTATTCTTCGACAGTGACGAAGTATTACTTCGCGAATCAGCCGACGAGCTTCTCCTTCTCGCTCGCGCCGGGTGCCGCCGGCCAGAACATCTCCTACTCCTGGGGCGGCACAGCAGGTTCGTGGGACGCAGGCTCCACGGCGGCTCAAAAGAGCGCAAGCAACCTCGCCATCGACATGACGCAGAATACGACAAGCACGAACAATCTCATCATCGCGGTCATCGCCCCTGATGGCATGACCCAAACGACCTATACTTTTATATTCCCCTATGTAGCGGGACCCAACGCTCTGACAGCCATCGCCAACGATCTCTCGGGATCATATACGCTTGCTTCTAGTATAACCATTCCGGTCTGGGACAACTGGACCCCGATAGGAAGCGCAAGTATGCCTTTCAACGGTACTCTCAATGGTAACGGGAATACTGTCACATACTCTTCGTACTTGACGAGCGATAACATTGGACTTTTTGGCGCAATCGGCACCAGCGGCACGGTGGAAAATTTGAACGTCAACGCAGGAATAATATCCTGTGGCAATAATTGCGCGCTCTTGGCCGCCAACAATTCGGGAACAATCGATAATTGCAGCGCATCAGGGTCGATTCAGCCTAATAATCCATATGGCTATCAGATAGGCGGGTTAGTCGCGACGAACAATGGTACTATCAAAAACAGTCACAATAGCGCGAGCGTTAGCGGAGGTGGTATCTTAGGTGGCGTCGCGGCAGAAAATGTAGGCAGCAACGGCCTCATTGAATATTGTTACAATACAGGATCAGTTACGAGTACTGCTGGCGCCTATGAAACCGGAGGACTTGTTGGATGGAATTCTATCGCGAGTGTTAAATATTGCTTCTCCTCTGGGGAAGTAACGGGGACGGGTCAAACCGGGGGACTCATCGGCGATTCATCCGGCGACGGCTCTGTCTCGAATTGCTACTCGACAGGGATAGTAAATGTGGGAGGTAGTGGCGGTGGTCTCATAGGCGATCAAGAACAAAGCACTCTTGAATATTGCTACTCTATTGGAGGGATCGCAGGCACGGGCACTGTCGGGGGCATAATAGGATCCACCACTAGCGGCGTAGGCACCGTCACCGACTGCTATTACGACCTTACTAATAACTCAAACTCTGATTCCTATGGAGGAATCGGTCAGTTTGATGTCCCAATGAAGCAACAGTTGTTCTACGCTGGTTGGACTAATTTCGGAACCGATTGGGCTATCGACGGGACAGGGACGATAAACGGCGGTTATCCATACCTGATATATCTCAAACAAAACACCGGAGCTTACAATTAGAAGCCATTCGACGAAAGTACGCCCTCGAGAGAGATTGAATGCGGGCACGAAAGTAGACACCAGGGTAGGGGAGAACATGGCAAAGAACAAGCCGCAACACAGGCGCGTCAGATACCCCTTGGTCGTCAAGCTGATCGGTATCGTGTCGGCCATCGTGC
The DNA here is from genome assembly GCA_963828175.1 of uncultured Spirochaetota bacterium. Taxonomy (GTDB): domain Bacteria; phylum Spirochaetota; class Spirochaetia; order Treponematales; family Rectinemataceae; genus UBA1306. The sequence continues at coordinate 12,638 of CAWHFT010000118.1, read as the reverse complement.
TCCTGACGATGGCGACGATCACGGGCCTGTCGTCTTACTTCTTCACCGAGGACTCGCGCGCCCGCGCCGAGGAGAATAACCTTACGGTGAGCCAGGTCCTCTCCTCGCAGGTGGAGAGCAAGGTCCAGTCGGTGCTCTCGAGCGCCCTTTCGCTCTTCGATGTCCTGCGCGAGGGAGCTGGAGGCGGCCTCCTCGAGCGATCGACTATCGCAAACTACTTTGACCGCAACGCCTCGGTGGCCTACCTCGCCGTGCCGGGCCAGAAGACGATCGTCAACACTAAGTTCTTCGCGGCCAACGAGCTCGAGAGCTCCATCGTGGAACCATTCCTCAAGGCCAAAGATGACCTCATCGAGCGTGCCAAGGGGGGAGAGACCCTCGTGTGCAACGCGAGCCCCTCGGTGGGCGTCCCCGCGGCCGCCCTCTTCTTTCCCTACCGCGACCTGGGCACAAAGAACGCCATGGTCGTCATCTTCTCCACTGAGGAGCTCCAGGCGATGGTCCAGGCGAGCTCGACCGCGCTGAGCTACGTCGTGGACTATGCCGGGAACCTCGTCGTCCATCCCGACTTTGAGCTAGTAAAGATGGGCGTGAGCTTCGCGAACGAAGAGCTCGTGAAGCGCGCCCTCGCGAGTCCCACGGACAACCTGCAAATCCGCTATCGCGATACCGCCAAGAATGACTACCTCGGCTCCTTCCGCCGCCTCGGCGTAGGATCGCTCTCAGTGACGAGCTCGACTCCGACCGCGCTCGTATACAAGGCCGCCCTTGAAGTCATGCGGCGTAACCTATACATCACGGGAGTAGTGCTCCTCTTCTCGATCCTCGCAGTCTGGTTCTTCGCGCGCTCGATCTCGAGGCCGGTCCTCTCGCTCGTAGAGGCCTCTCGCCTCATCGAGGAAGGCCAGTTCGAGCTCGACATCAAGCCGCAGACCCGGGACGAGCTCGGAATGCTCACTGAGAGCTTTGCGCACATGGGCCGCGGCCTGGCGGAGCGCGAGCGCGTGAAGGCGACCTTCGGCAAGTTCGTCAACAGGCACGTCGCCGAGCAGGCGCTTAAAGGGGAGTTCACGCTCGGCGGCTCGCGGAAGGTGGCGACCATCTTTTTCGCGGACATCCGCTCCTTCACGGCCATCTCCGAGCGGCTCTCTCCTGAAGCGGTCGTCGAGTTCCTCAACGACTACATGACCCGCATGGTCGACTGCATCGACAAGACGGGCGGTGTCGTGGACAAGTTCATCGGCGACGCCATCATGGGCGTGTGGGGAACTCCTGTATCGGCGGGAAGCCCCAAGGACGACGCACTCGCCGCGGTGCGGGCGATGCTGATGATGCGGAGCGCCCTGGTAGAGTTCAATAAGGATCGGGACGGCGAGGAGCGGCCCCTCATCCACAACGGCTGCGGGCTCAACACCGGGCCCTGCATCGCGGGCCAGATCGGCTCCTTGCAGCGCATGGAGTACACGGTCATCGGCGACGCGGTCAACCTCGCGAGCCGGATCGAGGCGCTCAACAAGCCCTTCGGAACCGACATCCTCATCTCCGAATACTCCCACGAGCTCGTCAAGGAAGAAGTGATCGTTGAGGCGATGCCCTCGATAAAAGTTAAGGGCAAGGAAGCGCCGCTCACGATCTACGCCGTCGTGAAGATGAAGGGCGACGAAGGGCCGGCTACCCTTGCCGAGCTGCGGAAGTACCTGGGCATCGTGCCGCCCGAGGCGGCCGTGGACGTGGACAAGGAAGAAATCAAGTATGAAATTCTCGGGAAGTGACCTCGCGGTCAGCGCCGCGGTCCTTCTCGGAGCGGCCGGCCTCATGACGCTCTTCGTCATGGACATTAACGCGTACTCGACGAGGTCAGGGGAAAAGCCCCTCGGCACCGTGGTTTTCAAGAAGCTTTCCGCGACGCGCAAGGCGCCGAGCGGCCTGGGCTGGGAGCGGATGCGGAACAACGGCCCTGTCTACGATGCGGACACGCTGAGGACGGCGGCGTTCTCCGAGGCATCGGTCAACTTCGACGATGGCACGAGCCTCGACGTCTACGAGAACTCGATGCTCAGGCTCGACTTCGGCGAGAAGTCCAAGGACCTCGAGTTCCTTTCGGGCGAGATCAGCGTGGGCTCGAGCCGCGAGGGGACGAGCTACACGATCTCCTACTCCGCGGGCCGTATCGACGTGGGAAAGGGAGCCAAAGCCACCTTCAGCCGCGATGCGGACAGGCTGAGCGTGGAGGTGAGCCGCGGGAGCGCGAACTTAGTCAGGCAGGACGGCAGCTCCCAGTCTATCGCGCAGAACCAGGAGCTCCAGGTGGACGTAAAGAGCGGCGATGCCAAACTCGTCGCCCGGTCCATCGCACCCACCGAGCCCGAGCGCAACGCGCGGCTCCTGTGCTTGGCCCAGGGGCGCTCGATCCTGGAGTTCGCCTGGGAGCTCGATGGTGCCGCCGCCTCGGGGGCGCGCGCCGCCGATCGCCGTGAGTACAACCTGGAAATCTCGTCCTCCAAAGACTTCGCCGACGCGGCGATCTCGCTCAAGGGCCTCTCGACATCGCGTGCGAGCGTGCCTGTAGCCGGGGGCACCGCAGCTTCTGGCCAGGCGAGCGCCCCTGGCAAGGGCATTCCCGCCCTCCAGGACGGGACTTGGTACTGGCGCGTCCGCGACGACAAGGGCGATGAGTCCCCGGTCCGCAAATTCAGCCTCACGAGCGCCGAGCCGCCTCGTCCGGCTTTCCCCCAGGCAGGCTCCTCGTACGCCTACCGGCGCATCAAGCCGGAGATCCACTTTGCCTGGACGGGCATGGACGCGGCGAGCGCCTACTTATTCGAGCTGGCTTCGGACCCGGGCTTCTCGAAGCCCGCCGTTCGCGCGCGCGCCACGACCACAAGCCTGACCGTGAGCGACCTCGGCGAAGGCTCTTGGTACTGGAGGGTGAAGCCGATCCACGCCTACGAGCTCGTCGGCCAGGAACCTGCGACGGAGGTCCGCCGCCTCTCGATAGCGAAGAGCTCCGATATGAGAGCGCCGCAGCCCGCCACGCCGCTCGATGGCTCCCTCTATCAGGTGCAGGACGCCCAGGGCAAGGGCCTTGCCTTCGCCTGGGAACCGCAGCCCGAGGCGGCCTCCTACGAGCTCCTCGTCTCCCGTTCGAAGGACTTCTCCTCCCCCATCATGGCGACGAGCGCCGGCCTTACCTACATCAGGCTGACGGGCGAAGGCTGCGCGGCCCTCAGGAAGGCGGGCACGTATTACTGGGGCGTTCGCTGGAAAGACAGGGAAGGCAGCTTCTCGCCCGCGAGCCCGGCGCGAGAGCTCTCCGGAGTCGACGGCTCCATCGGGATCCACCTCTCCTTCCCCCCGACGGCTATCGCATCGCCGATTCCTTGGTTTCGAACACGCGCTTTGCATGGAAGACGAATGTTCCGGCGCGTACCGTATTCCAGGTCGCTGGCGACTCCGGCTTCGCGCGCATGATCTACCAGGAGACGGTGAGCGCCGATACGCTCATAGGCCGCGCGTGGCCGAGCGGGAAGTACTGGTGGCGAATGCGAACGTACAACGTCGACGGCTCGGTCTTCCTGGAGACTCCCGTACGGAGCTTCGAGGTCGTCGACCCGTTCCCGGGTGCTTCCCTCCGGAAGCCCGATCCCGGCGCGTCTCTCTACCTTCGCGAGCGCGACCTGGAGACCTTCTCCTGGTCGCCCATCGAGCGCGCCGACTACTACAAGGTGATCATGCGCTCCTCCGCCGACGGCTACGCCGCCCCCGTCTTCGAGCGCGGCTTCGTCGAGGGCGCTAGCCTGGCCTATCCCCTTGGCGACATGCCGAGCGGAACCTATAGGATCTCGATCCAGGCTTTCGCCGCGGCTTCCGATACGACCACAAGGATCATCGGCTACATCGCGGACAGCGACTTCGGCTACAGGCGCATTACCCGCATTAAGCTCGCGAGCCCTGATGAAGGCGACCGCCTGCCGGGGCTGGACGCGCGCAGGGGCAAGACGATTTTCGTCTTCAAGCACGAGGACAGGCCCGAGGGTGCCCAGATCATCGTATCGGCCGATCCCTTCGGGCAGATGGTCGTGGCAAGGGCCGCCGCTCCCTCGGGGCGTGCGAGCGTCGGCCGCCTGAATCCCGGCGTGTATTATTGGACGGCGACGGGCAGGCTCGCCGGCTTCGACGTTTCCGCGGAGCGACGGTTCCGCTTCGAGGTCGAAGAGCTGCCTCCACTGCCCGCGCCCTCGCTCACGCAGCCCGAGCCGGGCGCTGTCATCGGCCCGGCCCAGCTGCGCGATAAGCGGACCATCCTCCTGGCCTGGAGCCCCGTACCGGGCGCTACCCACTACCGGCTCGCGGTCTACGTACAGGGCAAGAAGGATCCCGCCCTCGTGAAGGACATGCTCCGCGCCACCGAGTACGCGATCGAGGACCTGACCGTGCTCGATCGGGGTGAGTGCGATTGGACGGCGGAGGCTCGCTCCTACGACGAGGCCGGAGAGCTCGAGCAGGGGGGCATCGCCGGGAAGTCCTCGTTCACTATCGACCTGCCCGCAGTGAAGAAGGCCAAGCCGAGCGTGGGAGATAAGGCCTATGGCCGCTGATCGCAGCCTCGCCCTAAAAGCGGTCCTCGTATTCGCGGCCCTCGGCGGGCTCGTATCCCTCGCTAGCGCAGAGCAACCCGCAGCGGGGGATCAATCCATGGCGGAGGGGAGCAACTACTACTTCAAGCAGGGCGTCGACGGTCGAATCGAGTTCACGCAAGTGCTTCGATGGGAAACCGATTCGGATGCCCTCGAGTACAGGTTCATCCTCCGAGTAAAGGGCGACAGTTCGGGCGCCCCGCTGGTCGACGAGCGTGTTTCCAAGGCGGAGGCGAGCGTGAAGCTCACGCCCGGCGACTACGAGTACAAAATCGTTACCTACAACCTCTTAGATAAAGCCGAGATCGAGACCGACTGGATCGGCTTTTCCATCATCAAGGCGGAACTTCCAACGCTCTTGGAGGCGAAGCCTTCGACGATCTACATGGACGCGCTCGATGGGCGAGTAACGCTGACGGGAGAGAAGCTTCTTCCCGAAGGCGCCGTCACCCTTGTGCCGAAGAGCGGATCGCCCCCCATCGAGGGCAAGGTCGTGAAGAGGGAAGGGGACAAGGAGATCGTCGTCGTGTTCCCCGACAGGGCCTACGCGGAGGGGGAATACGGAATATCATTCAGGAACCCGGGCGGCCTTACGGCCACGATCGAGGACGCCCTCCGCGTGAAATTCCAGCGCCCCGTGGACCTGCTACTGTCGGTCGGCTACTCGCCCTACGTATCCTTGAAGGACTCGTGGGTGGTACAGACCTGGCCCACGACCTTCAATCCCCTCGGCTTCGGGGCGGACATCGGACTCTTCTTCGTAAAGAAGTGGTGGGGCTACATCGGCATCGAGCCCGAGTTCTCGTGGCGCAGGATGAAGGGCGGCGAAACGGACGCAGCCATAACGAGCGACTATTTTCTGTATGGCGCGAACGCCCTGTTCAAGTACCGTTTCACGAGCGCGCTGCACGGACTCGTCCGCCTGGGCGGGGGCCTGTCTCAAAGCTACCATCGCTTCGACTACGACGGCTTCGCCGGCCCCTCGATATTGAGCTACGACCCATTCGCGCGATTCGGCCTTGCCCTGCAGTTCTTCACGCCGTTCAAAATGTACGGCGAGGTCGGGGCCGACCTTACAGACATTTTCCTCCTTGGCCACAACTCTCTCGGAATCGAGCCGCAGGCTTGCGTGGGTTACAAGCTGTACTAAGCAACGGTACGGGCACGTTCATGGGCAAGACGCGGCGCACTATGAAGATCCGGTTTTGCTTGTGGCAAAAAAGGTGGAGCTTCCGAGTTTTGTGTGGGTCAGTCGCAGAGTTCGCATGAGGGCAGCATAGACAGACCTGGATGATGGCGTTGATGGATTCGCTTATTGCGTTAGTCACGCGATGCACGACCGCGTTCCGCCGCTTCTTCTTCCGCGAACCCCGTAAAAGCTGGGGTGACACCCTGATTTTCTCGAACAAGGGCTCACGCTTACCATATCCATGGAATCAGCATTCCTTTCGGTCACCGGCTGAAAGACCAGCGCGAGATTCACTGATCCTCGTCGCGTAATGGCGCACCTGGCGCCGGATTAGCAATGAGCGTACTCACCGATTCGCCTTCATCGAACGCAAACGCCGTGATGTGCCCGCAGCCCAGGAGGTTGTGGAATCCCACCCGATACAGTTCTAGCCAAGGATTAACCGAATTCTTGCATTCATTAGGTTATTATTTAAATGGTAAGGGCAGCAGGGTCCTGCTAGCTCGAACGACGGTGTGCGCCCGGTATCACCGGGGCTATGCGCACCCGTTGTGATGATTTCATTTTTTTGAAAGGAGAAACTTCATGAGAGATCGCCATCGGATCCTCGGGGCGCTTGCCGTCGGCTTTCTACTGATCGCCACTGCAATCTCGCCCCTGGGTATCACGGCTCAGTCGAGCCAGGCCATGCCCCCAGTCACCGCCCAGCCTGAGGTCAAGGATGATGTCGCCCAATACTTCACGGACCCTTCGAAAGACCCGAGCCTGTCCCAAAGTCGAAATGGTCAAGCTGCTTCAGCAGAAAGTGAAGTACGTATTTGTCATTTTCAACGAAAACCATTCCTTCGATAATGAATTCGGAACGTTCCCGGGAGTCAATGGTCTGTATTCCGACGGCCTTCACCCGCGGTCTGCGGCGGATACCCCCGGATTCAGCCAGGACTACATCGGTGTTGACGGTGTTCACGTCACGGTCCAGCCGTTCGGCATCGGAGCAGACCAGAACTCCACCGTGGTCGACAGCGTCGATCATTCTCATAAGGGCCTGGCCAGCAAGATCGATGTCGTCGACGGAGTTGCCCGGATGGACGGTTTTACCAAGGATGAGTACATGCGCTTCGCTTCAAAGGGCGGCGCCGCCAATGTCGCGCAGGGCACTCAATACGCCCGCCTCGTCATGTCCCACATCGACGGGAATACGATTCCCTTCATGTGGCTTTGGGCCAGCCGGTTCACGATTTTTGACAATATCTTCGCCACGGAGGACACGCCGTCCACGCCGAACGCCGTAGCAATTCTCGCGGGCCAGTCTGGTGAGACTCAATGGGTGAAACATGGATCCGGACGGTCAAAAGTACTCCGTAGGCGGCCACACCGGGACGACTCAGGGAGTACCTCTCGTCAACGACCCGCAACCCTTCTATGGGTCGCAGTTCGATGCGACCACCAGCGGTCGGCAGCCGCCCGCTCCCAATGAGTATTACGGCGATTCCAACATCGCCACCAATCTCGCGTTTGCCAGCCTGCCCTTGACTTTCCTCGGGAAGAATATCACTTCGGGACTGGCCGGCAACCGGAATCCAGCATTCGATCTCGCGGATGTCCAGCAGGATATACCTTATATCCAGGGCAAGGGGACTGCGCCCGTGAGCTGGCACTGGTACCAGGAAGGTTATGACCTGGAATCGACGGATTCCGCCGGGTCGGCTTCCCATGCGTCCTACGTCAGCCATCACAACGGTACCCAGTATTTTGGATATATCGCGAACACGCCAGAACTCAGTTCCAATCTGCGTGGAATGACTGATTTTTTCACGGACATGACTTCGAATGCCCTTCCTTCCGGAGGCGTCTTCTTTATTCGGGGGGGATATACCAACCAACTTGGAATGAAGCCGGTGATTTCGAATCCCTCCACGCCCGCGGATGAGATTGCGGCCATCGATAAAGCAAAAGCCGGAGACGACGATCACCCCGCGTATTCGGACCGGCAGCTCAGCGAAGCCATGGTCGCCCGCGCGATCAACGCCATCGCCTCGAAGCCCGGGATCTGGAACCAGTGCGCGATCATCATCACCTACGACGAGTCCGACGGCTTCTATGACCACGTTCCTCCCCGGATTCTTTCCTACGGACCGGACGGCCTGCCCCTCGCCCGAGGGGTGCGGGTTCCGCTGATCCTCATTTCGCCTTTCGCTCGAACCCATGTCGTTTCCCACGTTGAGGGTGACCATAACTCGGTGATCGAGACAATCAACATGATCTTTGGACTGCCGGCGCTATCCAGCCTTCCGGATGAACAGCAGGCCCTCAAGGCAGGGAACTCTCCCGAGTTCAACAAGTTTGGTCCGGCCGGTTTCGAGCAGAAGTACCTCGGACCCCGGGACATGAACTCTCTCATCACCGATAGTTTGTTGTCCGGCTTCGACCCGAACCGACTGTTGGGGAAGTCGAAACCCCTCCCGGCCTCCTTCGCGATGATTCCAGACGATGTCGTGAACGCTCTTCCCCATTTTGGCGGACATGGACTCGAACGCCATAGGCATCGTTCCCGAAGACATCCGCCAAGGCATCAAGAATCCAATCCCGGAAGGTTTCAATCCCTTGCCGAGTACCTATCCAAGCGCGAACTGACATCCAGCACAAAAAGGAAACGATATGCGGTTTCTCTCATCATTGGTGCTTGTGGTCGGCCTTTGGTTCTGGGTGGTTCCGGCCTCGGCCGAATCGGTTCACGAGCGTGTCAGAGAACGCGGCATCCTCTACTGCGGCGGTGTCGGTCGTCCCGGGTTGGCTGACCAGAACGGCGGAGCGGGCTGGCATGGACTGGAGATCGACATCGGCCGTGCGATCGCGGCGGCAGTCTTGAGTTCACCCGACAAAGTGGAGTTTCACGCGTACGCGACTGACAAGGATTTCGTCGAAGGCGCGAAATCGGATGACGTGCTGTTCCTCACTGGTTCAGAAATATCGGACCACCACCTCGCCGGCTTAATCGTTCCTGGTCCTGCGATCTTTGTAGAATCCCAGGGCGTGATGGTCGCTGGAGGCTCAGATATCCAACATCTGAAGGATCTCAAGAATCGCTCGATCTGTTTCTACATCGGTAGCCCTTCTGAAAACGAACTGAACGCCTATGCCCAAAACACGGGACTAGGCGTCTTTCGACGACCCTTCTCGGAAGTTGGCGAAATGGTGGACGCGTACGCGGCGAAGAACTGCGAAGCCATCGCCGGCGAGGTCACTGACCTGGCAGCGATCCGTGACGAGGAAGAGGTCCGGGACCTCGCGAGCCGAATCCTACCCGAGACCCTGGATGGACTTTCCTGTACTCGCTGCTACCGGGACTTCCGACGCACAATGGTCCAGTCTCGTCGCTTGGACCGTATACACACTGATCAGCGGCGAGCGTCAGCAGAGCCCCTGGTATGGCGGTGGCGCTGATGCCATGCCCGTGGACGCGCCAGAGCTGGGTCTGTCCAAAGGATGGCAAAGGGCCGTCCTCAAGGCGGTAGGGAATTATGGAGACATATTCCGCCGCAATCTTGGGGCTGGATCACCCTTGAACCTCGATCGCGGCATAAATGTAATGAGCCCCTTCCTCGACTGAGGCTGAAACGCTGGGGCATGTACCCACCGCGCTAGGGGACGTAGTCAGGCTCCTCATCGACGCGCCTTCCCATGAATCTCAGCTCGCCCGAGTCTATTGAAGAGAACGACAAACCCCAATAATATTCTCCTTTTGCGTTATTAGGGGACAGACGCAATTGCGTATTTTATAGCGAGGCGATGACAAGGACGACGAGAATGGCGGCACAAATAGAAATTGAAGCAAAGTTCAAATTGGCGTCTCAATCGGTGGCCCGAACGCTCATGACGAAAAGCGACTTGGGGGGACTGCCCTTGGGAGAGGCGAAAACCGAGCAACTTCGGGATGAATACTATGACAGCGCGGAGCGAAAACTCCTAGCCAATGGCTGGTGCCTCCGCTGGAGGCGCTGGGGGACGAGGGCGACTGTAACGTTAAAGTCGCTCGATGCCAGCCACGCCTCTGTTAAAAGGCGCACGGAGCTGGAAATGGACCTGTTTGCGGACGAGAAAGGACCAAGGCCGCCCGCGGGACCCTTGGCAGCAAGACTCGAGGAACTAGCAGGGAGGGATGATCTCTTACCACTTGTTACTATCACGCAGGACCGATATATGCGGCCGGTTCTCGACGGCAGTGAAGCCATAGCGTGGTTCTACATCGACACCATCACCTACCCCGGGTGCGATCCTATCTGGGAAGCCGAAATCGAGAACCTCAAACCGGAGGGTGAGGCCCTCGTCGAGGACTTAGCTCAAAGCCTGCTCCAGGTTGAGGGGGTATCGGTAGAGTCGAGATCTAAATTCGAACGAGCTCTCGAATTCGCCGACAAGCTTCGTCTCGAGATTTCAGCCAATCTCCTGAGCGAAGACGGCCATTTCCCGGGGTTGAGTCCAGTCGATCCTGTCGAGGCCTACGCCGCTATAGCGATATCAAAGAATTTGAAGGTCCTGAAGGCTGAGCTTGCCAAAGTGGCACGGGGCGAAGATCCGGAAGCGACGCATGATGCGAGGATTGCTGCCCGCAGACTCAGAACCTGCCTGTCACTTTTCCGAGACTTTATCGATGTTAGGGCCGCGCGCAAGGTGGACAGGTGCCTGAAGCGGCTTGTTCGCTCTCTGGGCCGGCTCAGGGATATGGATGTCTTGAGCGAGGATGTCGAGGCCTACAGATCGAGCCTATCCCCGGCGGCTGCCTCAGGGCTTGATGGATTCTATACTACTCTCGTGAGTGAACGTGAGGGAGCCTTGCTGCGGGTCCGTCGGCTCGCCGATTCGGAGAAAACCGAGACATCGCACGCCCTACTTCGCAGTGTAGCGAAAAACATTTTGCGGCGTCCCTCACCCTCGGGAGGAGTCCCTGCCGGGGTCCATGCTCCCGTCCTCCTGGCAGCAGCATTTGCGCGCCTAGGCGCGCATGAATCGCTGTTGCGAGGGGGAGCTGCCGACGAGTCCCAATACCACGAAGCTCGTCGTTCCGCCAAGCAGCTTCGGTATGCGCTCGAGTTTTTCGCCGATCTGCTCGGCCCTGCAGTTCAAGGTCTCATCGACGATATCAAGCAGTTCCAGACGGAGTTGGGCACACTGAACGATGCGCTGGCCGCATCACGGCACGCGGCGGCCTTTATGACGAATGAGGTGACGATGAGACTGGAGAACAGTCTCGCCGCCAGGCCGAATCTTTTTCCCCAATTAGCGAAATATATCGAGCGACGACAGAGGCAGGCGCAAAAATCCATCCACAGCTTTTCACGGATTCGCGACCGCATCTACTCGCCAACCTTTAGACGACGATTTTTCCAGCTCCTCGGCTCATGTCCAGTGCGTTTCGAATAGCGAAGCTTCTTGAGGAAGCAGGAACGCCATAACAGGCCGAGCCTAGACGCTGGCAGTCAGTGAAGCGAGCTTGGACTGCAGCTTGGCCTCTTTCGCCTTGAGCCGTTTCTCGGTCTTGACCCTGTCGATTGCCGCGCCGAGGTTCTTCATCGCGACCTCCTTTTCAGAAAATAAAAATCCCTGGTTTTGCGCAGTCACAGGACTGCTTTTGAGGTCCTTATTGCGCTCTCCGGCCTCGACGACGAGCACGAGGCTCGAGTTGACGTCGGACATCGCATCTGCTATGTCCGAGATGCCCGCCCTGGTCTAGAGCGTTAGATCTACTGTCTGGTTTATCGTTGGACGGGGCGTTGAAGGGTGCGACCGATGATACCTAGGGCGTTGAGGAAATCATCGCCGCGTCGGCGCAAAAGTTCTCGCGATGCCAAGGGAAGGCACCAGAACCGCATCTTCGCCGCATAGAACGCAAGTGCTCGGCTTCAACGGCAGGGTGGAAAGGTCAGGGTGCGCCGTTTACTGTAATTCATCATTTCCTAATCGTTCCCTGACGAAAAGCTCGGAAGCCCGACGGATATATAACAGGGCAAAAAGAAGGGGAAGGAGCGAACGTAATGGAAATGATTGTTAGGGAACCCGTTGAAAAAGATGGGGTGGTCGTGCATCTTCGGGGAGATTGCGATCTTTACAGCGCTCCCAGGCTAAAGGTCGTGCTGCTTAAAAGGATCGAAGAGGGCATCAGACGCATTCTGATTGACATGGCGGATCTCCGCTACCTTGATAGCAGCGGCGTCGGAGCCATCATCTGTCTCCTGCAGGCCGCAAAAAAATCTGGCAGCGAAATCCGCTTCAGTGGTCTCGCTGGCGGGCCGCGACGCGTCCTCGAGCGAACGAACATGCTGCCTCTGATCAGAGAAGTCTATACCTGCCCAGATGCGCCGGTCCAAGCCTCGATCATTTAGGGTCGGAGCGAGACCCTAATCGACCCGTCGTGGACCTGCGCGCATAATGGCTTGAGCGCGCGGTTAGCACAGCCTGTTTGGCCCTTGGCGATGCGTACTTGTACGGGGTCAAGGATACAGAAACATGTTCATCTGGAACAAAAATTTCTCAATGCTTAAAGTGTTGTTTGATTCCCCAAGCGAAACGCTCTAATTCCATTTTATATAATGAATTAGAGCGTTTTCCATAGCCCCTATGAGAATCGAACCCTCCAGGCCTCGTACATCCATGTACTCTGCCTTCCGGGCACCCTGCGCCACTCGCGCCGGATCATCCGGCGCGCCCTCGCTATTCGCTCGGGACGTGGCTCCGGAGTTCGATTCTCCTAGGCGCTTATTAATAAATCAACCCGGCTATTTGGCCGGGTTGATTTATTAGCCCCTAGGGAGATA
>CAWHFT010000117.1:0-12155 GCA_963828175.1 uncultured Spirochaetota bacterium | reverse complement strand
CAACGAATCGAGCGCGAGCATCGAGGAAATGAGCGCGAATATCAAGAACATAGCCGACGCCGCCGAGGAGAAGCTCAAGATCGCCAACGAGCTGGAGTCCTCCGCCGAGGACGGGCAATCCGAGATGGAGGAGACCGAGCGCGGGATCAAGAGGGTCGCCGATTCCGCGGGGGTCATCATGGAGATGACCCAGATCATCCAGGACATAGCCTCGAGGACGAACCTCCTGGCCATGAACGCGGCAATCGAGGCGGCCCACGCGGGCGAATACGGCAAAGGTTTCGCCGTCGTCGCCGACGAGATCCGCAATCTGGCCGAATCGAGCGCGGAAAGCGCCGGCTCCGTGACCAAGGCGCTAGGCGAGGTCTCCGATAGCATCCAGCTATCGGAAAAGAGCACGCGCCGCACGGGCGAGGTCTTCAATCAGATCGTCGACAAGATCAAGAGCGTCGCCTTCTCGATGGCCGAAATGAAGAACGCGACGAGCGAACTGTCCATCGGCGCGCAGCAGATACTCGAAGCCCTCGCCTCGCTCCTTTCCACGACCGAAGAAGTCCGAGGCTCATCCAAAACCATGAGCGAGAAGGTCGGCGCGATTACGCGCGCCATGCATCAGGTATCCGACATCTCAGCCGATACGAAGAACGGGATGGAGGAGATCAGCATAGGCATTGCCGAGATATTCAAGGCGGCCGAGGGCATCGCCGAAGCCGGTACGAAGAATTCTGCATCGGTGATGTCGCTCAATAGGCTAATGGGAAAGTTCATAGTAGAGAAAAAGGATGCTTGAGCTTCTCTTTATGCATTTATTATCCTTTTTTTCTACGTTTTTCGTATAATTATGCAATTTACACCAGATCACTTGACTTTTTTTGCATAAATATGGTTTCTCTGACCTTAATTCTTCTTCGAGGCAGGATGATGGGTCAAAACCATATGGGCGGGCCGATGCCCGTCGGATTGCCGCCCGAACAGGGCCTTTACGATCCTCGTCGAGAGCACGATTCCTGCGGAATTGGCTTCGTAGTCAACATCAAGGGCCGCAAGTCCCATCAGATCGTCAGCCAATCCCTCACGATCCTCAATAACATGAGTCATCGGGGAGGCGCGGGATACGAGCGCAACTCGGGCGACGGCGCGGGAATCCTCACGCAGATCCCCCAGCGCTTCTTCGCGGAGGTATGCCCCGAATCGGGGATCGAGCTCAAGGGCAGCCGGCGATTATGGCGTGGGCATGCTTTTCATGCCCCGCAACCCCTCTACGCGGGCGATCGTGAAGGGCCGTCTCGAGAAACTCATCTACGAGGAGGGCCTCGCCTGCCTCGGCTGGCGCGACGTTCCCGTGGACGTCTCCTCGCTCGGCAACATCTCGCGATCGGTGATGCCCCACATTTGCCAGGTCTTCGTCGGCCGCTCGTCCGCTCTCGGCGACGACATGGCCTTCGAGCGCAAGCTCTACGTCGTGCGCAAGCGCGCAGAGAAATCGATCGAGGGCAGGAACGAGGGCTCCGCCGACTACTTCTACTTCGCGAGCCTCTCCTGCAAGACGATCGTGTACAAAGGCATGTTCACGTCGGAGCAGGTCGCAGCCCTTCTACCTCGACCTCTCGCATCCCGCCTTCGAGTCTTCCCTCAGCGTCGTGCACTCCCGCTTCAGCACCAACACCTTCCCGAGCTGGGAGCGGGCCCACCCCTACCGCTACCTCATCCATAACGGCGAGATCAACACTCTGCGCGGCAACGTCAACTGGATGCATGCGCGAGAGTCGATGATCAAGACCGACCTCTTCGGTCCCGACGTCGGGCGGATCATGCCCATCATCAACCCGTCGGGCTCCGATTCCGCGATGTTCGACAACTGCCTCGAGTTCCTCTATCTGACCGGCAGGCCGCTCTCGCACGCGATGATGATGATGATCCCCGAGCCCTGGTCGGGTCACGAGTCCATGAGCGACGAGAAGAAGGCCTTCTACGAGTACCACGCCACCCTCATCGAGCCCTGGGACGGGCCCGCCGCCATGGCCTTCACCGACGGCTCGAGCGTGGGGCCGTGCTCGACCGCAACGGCCTCAGGCCCGCGCGCTACTACGTCACCCTCGACGACACCGTGATCCTCGCCTCCGAGGTCGGCGTGCTCGACATCCCGGCCGACCGCATCGTCCGCAAGGAAAGGCTCCAGCCCGGCCGCATGCTCCTCATCGACACCAAGGAAGGCAGGATCATCGACGACGAGGAGATCAAGGAAAGGGCGGCCTGCGAGCATCCCTACCGCGAGTGGCTCGACGAGCACATGATCAGCCTCGAGGAGCTTCCGCCGCCGCCTCGCCATGCCGAGCCGGACCATGAGACCGTCCTCCGGCTGGAGAAGGCTTTCGGCTACACCTACGAGGACGAGCGGCAGGTGCTCATACCCATGGTCCGCGACGGGGTCGATCCCGTCGGCTCCATGGGAAACGATACCCCGCTGGCCGTCCTGTCGGACAAGCCCCAGCTCCTTTATAACTACTTCAAGCAGCTCTTCGCCCAGGTCACGAACCCGCCGATAGACGCGATCCGCGAAGAGATCGTCATAGGCCCCGAGACCTTCATGGGCTCCGAGGGCGACCTCGTGCACCCGACGCCCGAGGCGGCGAGGCAGATCAAGCTCTCGAGCCCTTTCATCGACAACGACGAGCTCGAGACGCTTGCGCCACATCACGCGGACGGGCTTCAAGGCGGTGACCATACCCATCATCTACAAGCTGGTCGAGGGCGGCTCCGGCGGCGCAGGCTCGGCCCTGGAGCGGGCGATGGACCGGGTCTGCGCCGAGGCCGACAAGGCCTTCGCCGAGGGTTGCAACATCCTCATCCTCTCGGACCGCGGCGTCAACAAGGACGATGATCCCGATCCCCGCCCTCCTCGCCGTGTCGGGCCTGCACCACCACCTCATCCGCAACGAGACGAGGACCCGCGTCTGCATCGTCCTCGAGTCGGGCGAGCCCCGCGAGATCCACCATTTCTCGATGCTGATCGGCTACGGCGTGTCGGCGATCAACCCCTACCTCGTCTTCGAGGCCATCGACGACATGATCAAGACGGGGTTCCTCCCCGAGCTGACCCACGACAAGGCGGTGAAGACCTACAAGAAGGCGGTCACCAAGGGCGTGATCAAGGTCATGTCCAAGATGGGCATCTCGACGGTCCAGAGCTACCAGGGCGCGCAGATCTTCGAGGCGGTCGGCCTCTCCGCGGCCCTCATAGACAAGTACTTCACGGGCACGCCCTCGCGGATCGGCGGCATCGGCATCGAAGAGCTCGCCGCCGAGGTCGAGGAGCGGCACTCGGCCGCCTTCGACGAGCGCGCGCCCGACTACGGCACCTTGCCGGTCGGCGGCGATTGGCAATGGCGCAAGGACGGCGAGTACCACCTCTACAACCCCGAGTGCGTCCATCTCCTCCAGAAATCCTGCAGCGAGGGCGACTACGCCGGCTTCAAGCGATATACGGCGCTCATCGACGACCAGACCGCGCGGCAGTGCACGCTCCGCGGGCTCATGAAGTTCAAGAACGCGACGCCGGTCCCGATCGACGAGGTCGAGGAGGTCGCCTCGATCGTCAGGCGCTTCAAGACGGGCGCCATGTCCTTCGGCTCCATCAGCAAGGAGGCCCACGAGGCGATGGCCATCGCGATGAATCGGCTCGGCGGGAAGAGCAACACCGGCGAGGGCGGCGAGAACCCCGAGCGCTTCGTCCCCGACGCTAACGGCGACTCGCGGTGCAGCGCGATCAAGCAGGTCGCCTCGGGCCGCTTCGGCGTGACGAGCGAATACCTCGTCAGCGCCAAGGAGATCCAGATCAAGATGGCCCAGGGGGCCAAGCCCGGCGAGGGCGGCCAGCTGCCCGGGCGCAAGGTCTATCCCTGGGTCGCGGAGTGCCGCAAGTCCACGCCGGGCGTCGGGCTCATCTCGCCCCCGCCCCACCACGATATCTACTCGATCGAGGACCTCTCCGAGCTCATCCACGACCTCAAGTGCGCCAATCCCGACGCGAGGATCTCGGTCAAGCTCGTCTCGGAGGTCGGCGTCGGCACCATCGCCGCCGGCGTCGCCAAGGCCCGCGCCGACGTCGTCCTCATCTCGGGCTACGACGGCGGCACCGGCGCCTCGCCTCGGACTTCGCTCCGGCACGCGGGCCTGCCGTGGGAGCTCGGCCTCGCCGAGACCCACCAGACCCTCCTGCTCAACAACCTGCGCTCGCGCATCACGGTAGAGACCGACGGCAAGCTGATGACTGGCCGCGACGTCGCGATAGCCGCCCTCCTCGGCGCCGAGGAGTTCGGCTTCGCCACGGCGCCCCTCGTCGTCCTCGGCTGCGTGATGATGCGGGCCTGCAATCTCGACACCTGCCCCGTCGGGGTCGCGACGCAGAACCCCGTCCTCCGCGCGGCCTTCACGGGCAAGCCGGAGTACGTCGAGAACTTCATGCGCTTCGTCGCCCAGGACCTGCGCGAGCATATGGCCGCGCTTGGGCATCCGCCGGCTCGTCGACATGGTGGGCACGGACCGACCTCCTGGACATGGAGGCCGCGAAGGGCAACCCCAAAAACGAAGAGTCTCGACTATTCGAAGATCTTCTACCGGCCCGAGGTGCCTCAACGAATGGGGCAAGCACTGCGCAGAAGGCCCAAGACCACAGTCTCGACGACTCCCTGGACCGGCGCGTCCTCCTGAACCTCTGCGAGCCGGCGCTCGAGCGCGCGGCCAAGGTCAAGGTCACGATCCCCATCCACAACGTCAACCGCGTCGTCGGCACGATCCTCGGCGCCGAGATCACCAAGCGGTACGGCGCCAAGGGCCTGCCCGACGACACGATCAGCCTGAAGTTCGTCGGCTCGGCGGGCCAGAGCTTCGGCGCCTTTCTGCCCCGCGGCGTGACGCTGACGATCGAAGGCGACTCGAACGACCACATCGGCAAGGGGCTCTCGGGCGGCAAGATCGTCGTCTATCCGCCCGCCACCTCGCCGTTCAAGCCGGACGAGAACATCATCATCGGCAACGTGGGCTTCTATGGCGCCACGGCCGGCGAAGCCTACGTCTGCGGCATGGCCGGCGAGCGCTTCTGCGTGCGCAACTCGGGCGTGTCGGCGGTCGTCGAGGGCGTCGGGGACCACGCCTGCGAGTACATGACCGGGGGCGTCGTCGTCGTGCTCGGCCGCACCGGTCGCAACTTCGCCGCGGGCATGTCCGGCGGAGTCGCCTACGTCCACGATGGCGACGGCAACTTCCCCTCGCGCGTGAACGGCGAGATGGTCGACCTCGAGGACCTGAGCGACCCGGCCGAGATAGCCAGGCTGCGCGAGCTCATTGAGCGACACGCGAAGGCGACCGGCAGCGCCCGAGCCAAGCGGATGCTCGCGGGCTGGGCGGGCACGGTCAAGCGCTTCGTCAAGGTCATGCCGCGCGACTACAAGCGCATGATCACGGCATCGACAAGGCCTCCAGCGACGGCCTCTCCGGCGAGCTGGCGCTGATGGCGGCCTTCGAGCAGAACAATCACGACCTCGCCCGCGTCTCCGGCAACTAGAGAAAAAAGAATGCCCGGAGACAGGAATGACACGGAGATCACGGAGTGATCGGAGAAAAAGAGAATGAGGATAGAAGGAACGTTTTTCCCTTTTACGCTCCTTCCTCACTCTCCCTATTCCCATTTCTTCTCCGTGATCTCCTGGTCTCCCCTTCTCCGTGTCTCCGTGGTTGACTATCTCATTGATTCGGCTTTTTCTTTGTGAGGTATAGACCATGGCCAAACCTACCGGTTTTATGGAATACGAGCGCGCGCTTCCCCCCGACCGGGCCCCGGCGGAGAGGGCGAAGGACTGGAACGAATTCCACACGGCCTTCAAGACCAAGGAAGAATTTCGCGACCAGGCCGCCCGCTGCATGGATTGCGGCACGCCGTTCTGCCACGGCGGCGTCGTCTACGACGGCGCCGCGTCGGGCTGCCCCATCAACAATCTCATCCCCGAATGGAACGACCTGCTCTACCGTGGCCTATGGCAGGAGGCCCTGAGCCGCCTGCGGCTCACTAACAACTTCCCCGAGTTCACCGGGCGCGTCTGCCCCGCGCCCTGCGAGGGCGCCTGCACCGTCGGGGCCATTACCGATGCCGGCCGTGGCGATAAAGAACGACGAGGTGAGCATCATCGACCGCGGCTGGGAGGAAGGCTGGCTCGTTCCCGAGCCTCCCGCCAGGCGCACGGGCAAGCGCGTGGCCGGTCGTCGGCTCGGGGCCCGCCGGCCTCGCCTGCGCCGACCAGCTCAACAAGGCGGGGCACGAAGTGACCGTCTACGAGCGCGCGGACCGCATCGGCGGATCCTCATCTACGGCATCCCCAACATGAAGCTCGACAAGAGGATCGTCTCGCGGCGGATCGACCTGATGGCGGCCGAGGGCGTGCGGTTCGTGACGGGGGTCGAGGCGGGCGGCCCTGCCGCCGCCGGTGCCGTCAATGGCAAGGCCGGCGCGAAGGTTCAGGCGGGCCTCCCCGCCGCGGGCCTCTCCGCCGCAGGTCTCTCCGCCGAGGAGCTGCGCGCCAAGAACGACGCCGTCGTGCTCGCCTGCGGATCGACCAGGCCGCGGGACCTTCCCATAGAGGGCCGCCAGCTTTCCGGAATCCACTTCGCGATGGACTACCTCGGCGCCAACACGAAGAGCCTGCTCGACTCCGCGGAGGGCAAGAGCCCGGCCGCCGAAGGCAAGCCTTTTCCGTATTTCGGGAAATTCATTACGGCCAAGGGCCGCGAGGTCGTGATCATCGGTGGCGGCGATACCGGCACCGATTGCGTCGGGACCGCGATCCGCCACGGCGCCAAGAAAGTCACCCAGCTCGAGATAATGCCCAGGCCGCCCGAGATCCGAGCGGCCGACAATCCGTGGCCGCGCTGGCCCAGATCCTCAAGACCGATTACGGCCAGGAGGAGGCGGCCGCGCTCTTCGGCGCCGATCCGCGGATTTTCCTCGTCACGGCCAAGAAATTCCTCGGCGACAAGGAAGGCCGCGTGAGCGGCGTCGGTGGTCGTCGACGTCGAGTGGACCAAGGACGCCAATGGCCGCTTCGGGCCGCAGAAGTCCCGGGAAGCGAGCGGACCATCCCGGCCGGCCTCGTACTCATCGCGATGGGTTTCCTCGGCCCCGACGAGGGCCCGCTCAAGTCGTTCGGCGTCGAGGCCGACGAGCGCGGCAACGCAAAGGCCGCCTTTGGCTCCTTCACGACGAGCGCGTCCGGAGTCTTTGCGGCCGGCGACATGCGGCGCGGCCAGAGCCTCGTCGTCTGGGCGATCGCGGAGGGCCGCGGCGCCGCGCGCGAGGTGGATCGCTTCCTCATGGGCGAGACGCGGCTGCCGTAGCAGGCTACCAAAACGCCTCCCGATCGGCCATAATTCGCATATGGCCGAAAATCGCTCGAACGCGGGAACGAGAAGGCTCCTTCTCGTCGAGGACGAGGCCATCCTTGCCCTGGACACGGCGGCGACGCTCCGTTGCCGCGGCTACGCCGTCCAGCACCTGTTTTCCGGGGAGGCGGCCGTGGAGCGTGTCGTCGAGGCCCCGGACGAGTTCGACCTCATCCTCATGGACATCAATCTCGGCGCGGGCATGAGCGGCACCGACGCCGCGCGCGAGATCCTCAGGCGTCGCGACATCCCCATCGTATTCCTCTCCTCCCATGCCGAGCAGGCGATCGTCGAATCGACCGAGGAGATCAGCTCCTACGGCTACGTCGTGAAGAACACCGGGATAACGGTGCTCGACGCCTCGATCAAGATGGCCTTCCGACTCTTCGAGGCGCGCAAGAGCGTCAACGCGAAGAGCATGGCCCTCGAGGCGGCCAACGAGGAGCTTCGCGTGGCGATGGAGGAGCTCACCAACAGCGAGTCGAGGTTCCGGGCGGCCTTCGCGAACGCCCCTGTCGGCATGGTCCTGCTTTCGGCCTCGGGCGGCCTGCGAATGATGAATCGGGCCTTCTGCGCGATGCTCGGTTACAGCATGATGGAGGCGACCTCCGTCGATTTCCAGGCCTTCATCCATCCCGAGGACCTCGCGGCGGGCGACGACGCCGTGCGAAAGCTCCTGGCCGGCGCCGGCGATTCGATCCGCTTCACGGCGAGGTACGTGCGCAAGGACGGCGGGATCGTTTGGGTGGACGAGAGCGTGTCTCCCCTGCGGAACGAGGAAGGCGAGAATCCGGGGACTCATCATACACGCGCTCGAGCTGATGGAGAGCGACCAGCTCTATAGGGAGAGCTTCAGGAAAAGCTCGGCCGTAAAGCTGCTGATCGACCCGGAGAACCAGCGCATCATCGACGCGAACGTCGCGGCGTCCGCATACTACGGCTACCCGCACGAGAGCCTGGTCAAGATGAAGGTGACCGAAATCAGCCCGTCGTCCGTCGAGGAGACTAGCGCGAGGATGCGCATGATGGCGGAAGGGCAAAGGAACCATTTCTATCTCGTGCATCGCCTGGCTTCGGGCGAGATGCGCGATGTCGAGGTGTTCTCGAGTCCCATCGAGGTAGGGAACAGGACGCTTCTGCACTCGATCGTCCATGATATTACCAGCAGGTACGAGCGCAGGACGCCCTCAAGCGCCTGGTCGTCCAGAAAGAGACGTTGATGAAGGAGCTCCAGCATCGAGTCAAGAACAACCTCAACGTCGTCACGAGCCTCCTCGAGCTGGAGGACAAGAAGTCCCTCGATTCGAAGGCGGGCATGGTCCTCGAGGACGCGATCGCCCGCATCAAGTCGATCTCGGCCATTTACGAAAGGCTCTACCTCTCCGAAGACCTCGCTAGCGTGGACCTCGCCGCATACGTCCAAGACCTCGCGGCCTCGCTCTTCTCGACCTACAGCCTCGACCTAGCCCGCGTCTCCTTGCGCGTCCACGCGGATCACGTCTTCCTGGACACCAGGCGCTCGGTCCCGCTGGGGCTCATCCTCAACGAGCTGCTCTCCAACGCGCTCAAATACGCCTACCCCGCTCCCGCGCGGGGCGAAGATCCGCGTCGACCTCGGCCTATCGGAAGGCGCGATCAGCCTGAAGGTCTCCGACGACGGCGCGGGAATCCCCGACGAGTTCCTCGATCCGGACTGCGACAGCATGGGGATGACCCTCGTGAGGATTCTGACGGACCAGATCGAAGGGTCCCTCGACATCGAAAACCGGATGGGCACCCGGGTAAGAATTACCTTCACCGCGTGAGGAGGCGCCGGGAATGAAGCTCTTCGTGAACGGCGTCCAACGCGAGTTCCCCGAGCCGGAGATGACCGTCGAGGCTCTCCTGGCGGCGCTCGACTACAGCCTTCCCGTCTTCGTCGTCAGCCTGAACGGAGCTGTCGTCGAGAGCGGGGACTACACCTGCTCTCGGGTCTCCGATGGCGACCGCATCGATATCTACAACCTCATCGCGGGCGGATGATGCGCTCGGAGCTCTTCATCGCGAGAAGGTCGACGCAAAGAAGGCGGCCGCCGAGCGCGGGCGGAATCCCCAGGAGCAGCTTGCAGATCTCGGCCACCTCGATGCTCGCCGCGAGGGCGGGCGTAAAGGAGGGATTCCCGAGGACTTGCTCGGCTCCCCTCTCGGAGACGATGCCTGGGTAGATTCTCGCAGAGGATCGAGGAGCCCGCTTCCTGGGTCGCTGCCTGGGCGTACCAGCCGGCGACGCTCGCGTGGACGAATGGTATGCCGAGGCGGGCGCACGCCGCCGCGAGCTCGAGCCGGGCGGGGATCGCATCCAGGCCGTCCGCCACTGCGTCGACGCCACGTAGGACGGTGTCCGCGTTCCTTGCGTCCAGCCTCAGCCTGTGGGCCTTCGCGACGACCGCGGGGTTGACGGCGCGGATGCGCCGCGCCGCCGCCTCGACCTTGGGCCGCCCCAGGTCCTCAACAGTCGCGAGCAGCTGGCGATTCAGGTTGCTCTGCCTCGAAGACATCGGGATCGGCGACGAGGATAGTCCCGACGCCGAGGCGGGCCAGCTCCTCGACGATGTACCCGCCCAGGCCCCCGCAGCCCGCCACCGCCACGCCGCTCGATGGAGGGCGAGCTGGCCCGCGAGCCCGATCGTGCCGGCGTTCCGGCGAATAGCGCGCCGGCAGGAGCCCGGCGGTCAGCGCCGCGGCTTCCACCTCGCGGGCGCCGAGTCCGTAAAGGCGCGCCGCCTCGCGCTCGGCGCTCCAGGGGACCGCGCCATCGAAGACTGCAACGGCGAGGAAGTCGGCCAGGCTTGCTGTTGCCATAGGCTTGGAGTATAGCGCATCCCCGGGGTATGGACCCGCATGCGGATCATCACATAGACTCGGCGGGAAGGAGGAGCAACCGTGAAACGCATCAAGCCGCTCCTGGCGGTCGCCTTCGCGAGCGTCGTCGCCCTGTCCGCGGTCGCGCAGCATCCGGCCACGCCGAGACTCCGCCTGGCCACCACGACGAGCACCGAGCAATCCGGCCTCCTCGACGCCATCCTTCCAGCCTTCGAGAAGGAGACCGGCTACAAGGTCGAAGTCGTGGCCGTCGGCACGGGCGCCTCGCTGAAGATCGGGGAGAAGGGCGACTGCGACGTGGTCCTGGTCCACGCGCGCGCCCTCGAGGACGCCTTCATGGCGGCCGGCTTCGGCGACCAGCGGCGCGACGTCATGTACAACGATTTCGTCATCCTGGGTCCTGAGTCGGATTCCGCGGGCATCGCCTCGTCCCAGTCGGTCGCGGTCGCCTTCTCCAGGATCTTCGCTTCGAAGGTCGTCTTCATTTCGCGCGGAGACAATTCCGGGACCGACGTCAAGGAAAAGGAGCTCTGGAAGGCCACCGCCCTCACACCTGCGGGAGCGCCATGGTATAAGGAGATCGGCCAGGGCATGTCGCAAGCCATCATCATGGCGGAACAGCTCGGAGCCTACACCCTGTCGGATCGGGCCACCTGGCTCTCGATGAAGTCCACGTCCTCGCTCCAGATCCTCGAGCAGGGCGACAAGGCGCTCTTCAACCCTTACGGCATCATCAGCGTGAGCCCGGCCAAATGGCCGTCGACCAACATCGAGGGCGCGCGCGCCCTGATCGCCTGGATGACCGGCAACGAAGGCCGAGCCGCCATCGCGGCCTATACCATCGGCGGCGAGCGCTGTTTCTATCTGTATTAGGGGAACCTCTTGAGGGAAGCCTTTCGCCTGTTGCTCCGAGGTGACGCCGAGACATGGGGTACTGTCGCGCGCAGCGTCGGCTTCGCCTTCTTCTCCACGGCGTTCTCCTTCCTGCCGGGCGCGCTCGCCGGCTTCGCCGCCTCGAGCATGCGGCCGACCCGGGAGAAGAACGGTCGCCGCGGTGATGAACGCCCTCACCGCGCTGCCCACCGTCGTCGTCGGCCTGTTCGTCTACTCGCTCGTCTCGCGCTCCGGGCCCCTCGGCTTCCTCTCCTTCCTGTACGCCCCGGCCGGCGTGGTCGCCGGCCAGACCCTGCTCGCCATGCCCATCGTCGCCACGCTCGTCTACGCCGGACTCGCCAAGCTCGACCCGCGCTTTCGCGAGACGCTCGCGACCTTGGGCGCCGGTCGGACGAGGAGGCTCCTCGCGACCGCTCGGGAGGCGAGGGCCCTGCTCGTGGCGGCTGTCGTGGCGGCCTTCGGGCGAGTCGTTGGAGAAGTCGGGATCTGCATGATGCTCGGAGGCAATATCCGCGGCGTGACCCGGACGATGACGACGGCCATCGCCCTCGACGCGTCGAAGGGCGAGTTCGAGAGGGCCATCGCCCTCGGCATCGTGCTCTTCGCCGTCGCCGTCCTCGTGAACCTGGCGATGCACGCCATCGCGCCCAAGGAAGCCTAGGCATGGCCCTTTACGAGATCGAGGATTTGACGCTCTCCTTCGGCGGAGCCGAAGTCCTGGCCATCCCCTCGCTCGCCATCGAGGAAGGGGATCGAGTCGCTTTGGTGGGCCCCAACGGCTCGGGCAAGACGAGCCTGCTCAAGCTCCTCGCCGCGCTCCTGACGCCGAGCGGCGGCCGCGTGCGGTTCCGGGGAAGGACGGTCCGCTCCGTCCGGTCCCTTTCCCGCCGCGTCGTCTACCTACACCAGCAGCCCTACATCCTGGCCGGCTCGGTTTCGTACAACGTGGAATTCGGCGGGGGGGGGGG
>CAWHFT010000116.1:0-9534 GCA_963828175.1 uncultured Spirochaetota bacterium | reverse complement strand
GAGAGCGCGAGCGCGAAATCTTCCGTGCCGCCCTTCTCGACCTCTCCGCGGGGTCCTGAAGCGATGGCGCGAGCGATCGATCCTTCCTTCGAGCCCGAGGAGGACGAGCGCGAGCTCTCCCTGAGGCCCAAGCTCCTCTCGGAATTCCAGGGCCAGGCGGCCCTCAAGAAGAATCTCGAGGTATTCATCCGAGCGGCTCGCGATCGCGGGGAGGCTCTCGACCATCTCTTCCTCATGGGGCCGCCGGGGCTGGGCAAGACGACCCTGGCCCTCGTGGTGGCCAACGAGCTCGGCGCGGACTTCAAGCCGACGAGCGCTCCGGCCCTAGACAAGCCCAAGGATCTCGCGGGAATACTCACGACGCTGCGCGAGCGCTCGGTCTTCTTCATCGACGAAATCCACCGGCTCAAGCCGGCGATCGAGGAGATGCTCTACATCGCGATGGAAGACTTCGAGCTGGATTGGGTGATCGGCCAGGGGCCTGCGGCTCGGACGGTGCGGATACCGGTTCCTCCGTTCACCTTGGTCGGCGCCACGACCAAGGCTGGCACGGTATCGGCCCCGCTCGCGAGCCGCTTCGGGATCTCGCTGCGCTTCGGCTATTACGAGGCCGGAGAGATCGAGGCGATCGTACACAGGTCGTCGGCGATTCTCGGAGTGGAAGTGGACGAGGACGCGGCCGCGTTGCTCGCCGCCTCGAGCAGGGGCACGCCGCGGATCGCCAACAGGCTCCTTCGCCGGATGCGTGACTTCGCCCAGGTGGAGGGGAAGGGCCGGATCACCCGCGCCATCGTGCGCGGTGGCCTCGACCGCCTCGAGATAGACCCGCTCGGCCTCGAGCGGCTGGACCGCGAGATCCTGCGCGCGATCATCCAAAAATATGCGGGCGGGCCCGTGGGGGCCGAGACTCTGGCGATCACCGTGGGCGAGGGCGTCGACAGCCTCGAGGACTTCTACGAGCCCTACCTGATCCAGGCCGGGCTCCTGGCCCGCACGTCTCGCGGACGCATCGCCACCGCCGCCGCCTACCGCCATCTCGACATGGAGCCCCCGAGTGAGGACGGACGATTTCTCTTTTGACCTGCCCGAAGATCTGATAGCCCAGCATCCCCCCGCGCGCCGCGGCGAGTCGCGCCTGATGGTCCTCGACAGGGCCTCCGGCGAGCGACGGCACTCGTCCGTCTTAAGCCTTGCAGACTTCCTCGAGCCGGGGACCGTGATGGTCTTCAACGATTCCCGCGTCCGCAAGGCGCGGATCTACGGCATCGCCGAGGACACGGGGGCCAAGGCGGAATTCCTCCTCCTGAGGCGCCTGCCCGACGAGAGCTGGGAAGCGGCGGCCACGAAGCTCAAGAAGCAGCGGCCGGGACGGCGCTACGTCTTTCCCCAGGGGATGACGGCCGTGGCCCTCGGCCCGGCCGTCGTTGTGGAAGGCAGCGGCCGCGTGAGCGGCGGCGGCGCCCGCCCCGACAGCCTGCTCCTCTCCTTCGACCCTCCGCTGACCGAGGATTACCTCGAGCGCGTGGGCCGCGTGCCCCTGCCGCCCTACATCCGCCGCGCCGGACTCTGCGGAGGACGACGAGCGCTACCAGACCGTCTACTCTCGCGTGATCGGATCGGCCGCGAGCCCGACGGCCGGCCTCCACTTCACCGACGAACTCCTCGCGGACCTCGACGCGAAGGGAATCAGGCGGACGACGGTGACGCTCCATGTAGGACTCGGCACCTTCCTTCCCGTGCGATCCGAGACCATCGAAGGCCACGTCATGCACGAGGAGGAGTATTCCGTCCCCGAAGCCGCCGTCTCCGAGGTGATGTCCGCGAAGGCGGAGGGCCGGAAGATCCTGGCGGTGGGCACGACCAGCCTGCGCACTCTCGAGTCGGCCTGGGAAGAAAGCGTCGGTCTGCGCGCGGGGAGGGGCGCCACGAGGATCTTCATCTACCCTGGCTACGGTTTCAAGGCGGTCGATTCTCTCTTCACCAATTTCCACACGCCGAGATCGACTTTGCTCATGCTCGTATCGGCCTTCGCCGGGCGCGAGGAGATATTCGCAGCCTACGACGAGGCCGTGCGCGGGCGCTATCGCTTTTTCAGCTACGGCGACGCGATGCTGATAAAGTAGGCCGATCGGCCGGCCGCGATCCGCTCAGTAGGTGTTCGCGTCCATCTTCTCGAAATCCGCGCGGACTTTTCGCAATCGCGTCAGGTGCTCGCCTATTATCTCGGCGTAGTCGAGCTCCCCCTGGTCGATCCGAAATGCCTCGTCCGTCCAATTCTGGGCGTCGTCGAGGAGGACCCACCGCATGGCAATGGCCTTCTTGGCGAGGGCTTTCGCGTCGTCCCAATACGCGAGGGCGGCCTCGTACGCGGTTTCGGCTGTCTTGAGGCTCTCGAGGTTCTGGTCCTTCCATGGCGCGTTGTAGAAATAGGCGATACGCTTGTCGAACTTCGAGCCGAGGACGAGGTGCTGCTCGATCAGCTTCAGGTCGAGATGCATGTCCAGGAGATATCGATAGCGCTCCCAGTGCTGCTGATCCTCGATCTTGGCGAGGGCATAGAGAGGATTGCAGAAGTCGGCCGCTTTCGCCTTTTCCAGCCAGTAGATGTTCTCGATCGCGTCGTCGGGATATTCGATGTAATGAACGTGATAGAGGCGGTAATACTGCTCTTTGTAATAGACGGGATACGCCGCAGCCCCCAAGGCCGCGCAGGCGAGGAGCGCAAGGGCGAGGAAGAGGCGGATTCTCATACGCTTTGAGTATCGGCAAGCCGAGGATCGGGCGCGAGAGCCGAAACCTCCACCACCATTGGTTGTTTACTCCACGTCGTCCGCGAGCGAGAGGCCGAGGGAGGCGCCTATTGCCGTTAGGATTTCTCGGCTAACTTCCTTCACCGAGCGAGAGGCGTCGATCCGCACGATCTTCATGCCGCTTCCCGCGTAGCTGTCGAGGGCGCGGTCGTACGCGAGGCGGACTTTTTCCTGAAAGGGCAGGTCCTCGAATATATCGAGCCGGCCGCGGGCGACGATCCTGCCCAAGGATTGCGCGGGGGAAAGATCGAAGTAGAGGAGGAGCTCGGGCAGCGGGAAGTCCGCGTTGAGCCGCTCGGGGATTTCGGGACCGCAGTCGACGCCCTGATAGGCAAGGCTCGAGAGGATGTAGCGGTCGCAGAGGATGATCTCGCCCCGGGCGAGCCGCTCGAGGATGCCGTCTGCGCCCTTGAGGTGCTCGTTCCTGTCGGCGGCGAAGAGCCGGGCCAGGGTGCCGGGGTCGCGCTTCAGCTCGCCCGACAGGATCCTGCGGATCAGCCGGCCCTCGGGGAGCTCGGTCGGCTCGCTGGTCGCCCAATAGGGGAGGTCGGCCCGTTCGAGGGCTCGACCTATGAACTTGAGCTGGGTCGTAGTGCCGCTGCCGTCCCCGCCTTCGAGGACGATGAAGCGGCGGAGGATCTCGTGTCCGTTCGTTGGCATCGGCTGAGGGTAGCCTTAGGGAACCATAGAGCGCAAGCGACCTCGTCGCGAGCGGCAATTCTGCTGACGAGGAGAGGAAGGGCGTGGTATCGTTATGGGTACGAGCATGGTCCTCTTAAAGCGCGCCTCGACGGCCGTCGTCGGCCTTATCCTCACGGCCTTGGCGGTCTTCGTCGTGATTCCCCGGTTGGACGAGGCGACGAGCCGCGCCGTGACCGCGGGCATCCGCGGTCTGCGTGCCCGGGTCGAAAGCGCTTTGGGGCTCACGCTTTCCTTCCACGCTCTTTCGCCTTCGATCCTCCGCTCGGCCTCTTTTTCGGGGCTCTCCATATACGCGCCCGGCGGCCGGCGCATAGTTTCGGCGCGGACGGTCGTGGTCCGTTACGACATCCTCGCCCTGCTCCGCGGCAAGGATTCGCAGGCTTTTTCCGGCTTCGATCTCGAGGACGTCACGATAGACGCGCGGTTCCCCGAGGACCAGGCCGTGATAGACCGGCTCGTGGAGTTGCTGCGCGGAGTAGGGGAGGGTGGCAAGGAAGACACAGGTCCGCTAAGTATCGCCATCACGGGAAAGAACGTTTCCGCGAGGGTCTCGGTCGAAGGGCGGGGCACCGCCTCGCTCGTGGCGCGCACCATAAGCTTCTCGACTGCCAAAGATGAGAAGAAGATCACCTTCGACGGCAGCTTCTCGGTCGACGTTGCCGCCCTTGGCCTTGGTACGGTGACCGGCCCGCTCTCCCTCTCGGGCTCGCTCTCGCCCGACTTCAAGAAGGCGAGGCTCGCAATCTCGGTCGCGGCCGATTCCAGCGACCTCTCCCTGTCCATGCAGCGCTTTGCTCTCGTCTATGGAGACGGGCTCCTCTCGCTCACGAAAGTCAAGGACAGGGCTCCGCTCGACGCGGCCGTCCGGATGGATTTCCGCGGTGGCGAATCGTCGGTCGCCCTGCTTTTGGACGGCTACGCGCCTTCCCGGAGCTTGCGTCTTTCCGGCCGTTTCGCTTCGCTCGAGCCCTGGCTCGAGATTCCGTATAGCGGCAGTCTTTCGATAGCGGCGCCCAGCTTCGACACGGCGAAGCTGAGCTACGAGGCGAGGTTGTCGGGCCGGCTCCCCGCCCGGTTCTTGCCCGGCAACAGACCGGGCGCCATGGCCGAACTCGCGGTCCGAGGCGACACGAGATTCCTGGACGTCGAGAAGGCCGTCATCGAGCTCGGAACCAACCGCGTCCAGTACACGGGATCTTCAGGTTCGACGACCTCTCTCCGGACGGGACCCTCGACGCGAAGCTCTCTCTGGCCGACGGTAGGCTCGGGTTTTCCTCATCCATCAAGCTAATCGGTCATGGCGGCCAGTACGCGGCGCTCGCCGATCAAGCGACGCTCGGTGGAGTGGTCTTCAAGGACATCGCCCTGTCGGCTGCGAGGAAGGGCGACCTCGCGGATTTCAAGCTTTCGTTCAGGCCGCCGTCGGCTTCCGAGCCCGCGGTTCCCGCCCCTGCCGGAACCGAGACGGACGGGGTCGTCCCCAGCTTTTCGGGCGAGCCGGGAGCCGGCGCGGGCCTCTCCCTGCTCTCCTGCCAGGGCACCGTTTCCTTCGGCGCAAGCCCCAACCTCGAGCTTTCCGTCGATCTCGAGACTCTCGATATGGAGCCGCTCAAGCCCATCCTCGCCGTGCTGGCCGATTCTCCCGAGACCGCTGCGCTCATATCGAGTCTCAAGCTGGGCGGGAGTCTGTTCGCGTCGAGCGATTTCACGCGGCTCTCCTGGTCGGCTCCCGACATCACCGTCGTTTCCAGCTCGGCGCCGGGCGACTACGCCCTGCTTTCGCTCTCGGGCACGGCCAAGACGATCGCCGTCAAGCATCTGCTCGTCTCGGCCTCCGGCTATTCGGTGGAGGGATCGGGCTCGGTCGATTTTTCTGAGCCCGGGATGCTCGCCTTCGAGGCGAATCTCGCCCTCAAGGACATTCCCTATGCATTGAAGGGCAGCGTGGCGAGCCAAGGCATTTCGATCACCGGAGACTACGGCCTTCAGCTCAACGCCCGGACGGTCGACAAGGATACCTACGTTACTGCCAAGGCCAAGGGGCTCCCTCTGCCGCTCGGAGGAGGGCTGTTCCTCGCCACTGTCGACGCCGAGGGCCGCTTCGCCTCGCCCAAGGATTGGGAGCTCACCGTCGCCGATTTCGACCTCGTCCCCGCGGGAGAAAAGGTGGCTGCCGTTCCCGAAGTCTCTCTTGGCGGAGTGTTCGGGCCGACCGCCGCGAGCCTCGGCAACCTGCGCATCTCCGACAGAGTCTCCGCCCTTTCCGGCGACGCCACTCTGGGCTATTCCCTCGCGAAGCCGATGGCTTTCCATGCCTTCGCGCGCCTTGCCGCCCCGAGCGATCCGAAAGCAGTGGCTGCGCCCGAGTCCTACTCGGTCGAAGCCTCTTATTCCGACGGCAAGATCGAAGCGGTCGCCAACCTCGTAGGCTCGCCGCTCGCCCGGCTCGGGAAGCTGCCCGTCTCGGGCTCGGCCGACGGCACGGTCACCGTCACTGGCGACCTCGCGAGCCCGAGGATCCTTTTCGACCTCAAGTTGAGGGACGGACGCTACCTCGACCAGACCCTCGCCCTGGCGGCTGCAGGAGACTATCAAGCCGGTTACCTGGCCATCCAATCGTTTTCGGCTGCCTACCAGGGCCAAGCCGTCTCGAACGGCTCCGGGCGCTTGAGTTTCGCCGATGCTTCGTCGTCGATCTCCCTGGACTTCTCTGGCGGCCTGAACGGCCAAGCCGTCAAGTTTTCGGTATCGGCTACCGGCACATCGGAGAGCCCCAGCGCCTCGAGTCTGGAGGGTCGATTGGCGGGTTATTCGGTCAAGGGGAACTTGACCGGCCTTGCACTGGGCTCGGCCGGCCAGGGGGATTGGCCTTTTTCGGCCACGCTTGACCACAACTCGATCTCGTTCGTCGGTGGCACACAAGGCGAATTGCGGTTCAAGTACCAGAACGCTGGAGCTTTCTCCGCGAGCCTGCGCCCGCCCTTTCCCGTGCGGGCCGAAGTATCGGGTCTCTACGATGGGAAGAACGTAGACCTTTCCGTCCAGGGAATAGACTTTGATTTGGGTCTGCTCAGTCCCTTCATGCCGGCCGACCTCATCAAAATCGTGTCGGGCAGGGCTAGGGGCGGGTTCCGCGCCGTCGGCCTCGCGAACGATCCCGAAATCTCCGGTGTAGTAGACCTCGAGGGCGCATCGGTAAAGGTCCTGGGCTGGCTGGCCGACGACGTGGGCCCGTTCAAGGCCCCGATAATCGCCGAGGGCAGGAAGGTGAGCGTATCGGTGCCCTCCATCGATGTGGGCAAAGCCGCGGTCGCCGTCAGTTGTCAGGCTTCTTTCGACCACTGGATCCCGGTGGGCCTCACCGCGACGGTACGGACCCTCGAGGGATCGAGGGCTCGCGTGGACTCGGTGATCCTGGGAATTCACGCGCAGGGCGAGGCCTCGGCCGACATGAGGTTCGCGCTCCAGGGGGATACGCTGTCCATCGACAGCGACGTCACCCTCGACAAAGGCTCGGTAGTCGTGAGCCCCTCGACTCTGTCCCAAGGGGGAGAGGGAGTAGTCGAGCCGCCGCTCGTTTACCTGGCGGTGGCCGCTAACGTGCGATTCGGGCACGGCGTCCAGGTATTCTTCCCCTACAGCGACTACCCGGTAGTGGCCGGTTATTCGGACCCCTCGAGCCTTCTCGCAATACGCTTCGACCAGGCGAGCCAGGATTTTACGCTGAAGGGAAATGTCACGCTGAGGGGCGGCCAGGTTTTCTACATACAGCGTAACTTCTTTATAAGGAACGGCACGATCGCCTTCAACGAAGGGAGCGACCACTTCGATCCGCGCGTCACCATCCTCGCCGAGCTCCGGGACCGAAACGCCGAAGACGGGACTCCGGTCCTCATAACGCTCCAGGTGGACAACGCGCCGATAACCAGTTTCCAGCCGAGGCTCAGCTCGACCCTCCTATGACGGAGGCTCAGATCGCGTTGCTCATGGGGCAGAACCTCCTGGGGGCGACGCAGAATAGCGCCTCCTCCGTCGCCCCAATCCTGGACATTCGCAAGGCGGCCATATCGGCCAGCGATCTCATCATTCCCCAGATCAACTTCACTCGAGTGCTCGAAAACAGGGTTCGAGAAGCCACCGGACTCGACATGCTTTACACTAGGACGCAGTTTCTCCAAAACTGGCTCATCGACCTTTCCTCCCCCACCGGCACGGCTCCCGGAGACGCGCTCAGTCGCTATTTCGATCAGACCGAGCTGTACGCGGGCAAATACCTGAACGACATTACCTTCGCGCATGCGTCCGTGGATCTGATGGCCAACCCTCTTGCTGGCTCCAGCACGTTGCCATTAAACTCGAGCCTCGGCTTGGGCGTGAACCTCGAGTTCGGAGTCGAGATGGATTCGCCTTTCGGCAAGTTTGTGTGGAACATAGACCCTAAGAGCCTGGGAAGCCAAACGGTTATCGATCAAAGCCTCAGCCTGAGCTGGAGGCTCGCCTATTAATGATGAGGAGCACCATGAAGCTACTCGCGATTCTTACCACCCTCTTCCTCGCCGCGGCGACCCTCACGGCCCAAGCGGCCGACCAAGC
Source organism: uncultured Spirochaetota bacterium (assembly GCA_963828175.1). Lineage (GTDB taxonomy): Bacteria > Spirochaetota > Spirochaetia > Treponematales > Rectinemataceae > UBA1306. Next base: position 1,429 of record CAWHFT010000116.1, on the reverse strand, counting down.
CGCTCCCCAGCCCCAGCCGACCGCCGATTCCTCGGTCTCTCCACCGGCCACTCCCGGCGCGGGCAATGCGGCCGCTGCTCCCGCCGCGCCGACTCCCGCTACCACTTCTCCCGCCGTAACGACTCCCGCCGCCGCGCCGGAACAGCCGGTGCCGCAGACCGAGCAGCCCGCCGCCGACTGGTTCTGGGGGAAGCCCATCGCGGCGATTCAATGGGAAGGGATCGTACATGCCGACAAGCGCGAGCTCGACTCCGCTACTAAGGACTATATCGGCAAGGAATTCACGGCCGACCTGTGGATGGAAATACAATCGAAGCTCTATGAGCTCGATTGGTTCGAGAAGATCGACCCGACCGCAATCGCGACCGACTCGACCAAGACCAAGGTCACGATCAAGTTCACCGTCGTCGAGAAGCCGGCCATCGAGACGGTCCGCGTCGTCGGCAACTCGGGCATCAAGAACTCTGACATCCTCGACGCCGTCACCGAGAAGGTAGGCGACATTTACAACCAGTCCAAGACCAGGGTCGACGAGCTCGCCGTGCGCCGGCTCTACCTCGAGCACGGCTACCCTGACGCGACCGTGTCCTCGACATCCACGGCGGCCAAGGGAAAGAACGCGGTGATCCTGACCTTCAGCGTTATTGAAGGCTCGCAAGTCGCGGTCAAGGAGATACGCTTCAGCGGCAATACCGCCGTCTCGTCCCAGACGCTCAAAGGCAAGCTGAGCCTCAAGGAAAGCGGCTTCCTTCAGAACGGGGCCTTCCAGGAATCCAAGCTCGAGGACGATAAAAAGGCGATCGTCGATTATTACAGGAGCCGGGGCTATGTCGACGCCGCCGTCGAGGACCATAGCGCCGCAGTCGATTATGCGCAAGAACAGTCAAATATAAAGGTAGCGGCATCAATACAAATCCCGCGCACGGGCCATAAAGAATAAAAAAGAAGAATGCTAATCCTATTTTGAATTGAATACTGATGCTATTGCCTGTTGGTTCATGTGGTTCAAGGAAAACCACGATCCAAGCAATATAAAAGAGAGAGGCAGTCAAGACGCTCGCTAAATATCCAACCAGTCGGTTTGCCTTACCCATAATAGCCGTTCCCTTCGAGAAACTCTATCTTCTTGCCAGCAATGATAGCAAAATCTTCTTCTGATTAGTCGTTTTTACGCAAGCTAGGTTTGGATTCATGAAGTTTGATCGGTTAATGTGAAACTGCGCCACCACCAAAAACCCGCTTCCTTGCCGATTCTCGCTCCGGCGTGATTGACTGGTTGCCTGAGGCAAAGAACAAACGATGGCCTACATTCTTGCATTGGATCAGGGCACCACCAGCTCCCGCGCGATTCTTTTTGACGAGGCGGGCGGGATTGCCGCCGTGGCGCAGCACGAGTTCGAGCAGTTTTACCCGCAGGCGGGGTGGGTCA
>CAWHFT010000115.1:0-31922 GCA_963828175.1 uncultured Spirochaetota bacterium | reverse complement strand
CATGACAGTAACGGCTTTGATGGTGAGCAGACCAATGGCCGAGGCGTAGCGCGTGAGGCCGGCGTGGGCGTCGAACAGGCCGAAAATCCCTTCCATTGGCAGCAGGGCAAACGCCGCCGGGCGGGAAGAAGCACGAGGCAAAGAGCACGCCGGAAACACCCAGCACCAAAACCAGGACGAGCGAAAACACCATGCCGGCGAGCCACTTGATGGTCACCAACCGCAGCCGCGATATTGGCCGGGAAAGGATCATGCGCAACGTGCCGTCTTCCGCCTCCTTGGCCACCAGGTCGTCCCCGACTAACGCCACATACAACGGCATGAGCAGGTAGGCCACCGGTACCATCATCGCCATCGCCATCGCCATGGTTAAGTTGGAGAGAAACTGGTCCGCCGGGTAACCCATTAATTCCAGGCGCCGGACCATATCGCGGCGCGGGCCGCGCAGGTATGCGCAGCAGAAGAATGAGGGCCGCTTCGGCCAGCAGAAGATGCCCAGAAAGGACGCAAGCTCGGGTTGGCCGGCGGCGGAGGTTTCGCCTCCATCGATGGAGATTTGTTCTAAGGCCTTTCTCTTGCGAATGATCGCCATTGGTTTCTCCGAACGCTGTTCTGGGTTGTCCATTGTGTACGGCGGGCCGATGAGCCCTTTCCTTCTTGAAGATCCGATGCTTGTCGGGAATAGAGAGCCGTCTCGGATTAGGGAGGGAATGTCCTTATCCGGAGCGGGGATTATCGACCCTGCTTGCGGTGGCGCGCTGCCTCGCGCGGCGCCGTTCGACGCTCTTGTTTCGACTATAGATCGGGCTTATTGCCTTGTCAATAACGACCCTAGCGGACGAGCATGGCCGCGCGGAGCATCGCCCGCGTCGAAGCGGCCGCGCGTATGTCCCTTCGGCTGCCCGTGAAAACGACGGACTCCTCCGAGGCTTCGCCGTCGATTTCCGCTGCCCGGGCGATTGCCAGCCTGTAGCCGAACCAGACGAGCCCGACCGGCTTTTCCGGGCTACCACCGTCGGGCCCGGCAATACCGGTGATCGCCAAAGCCAGATCCGCGCCCGAGGCCTCGAGCGCTCCCTTCGCCATTGAGCGCGCGACCTCGCGCGAGACAGCGCCGAACTCGGCTATCAACTCGGGCGGGACGCCCAGGATGCGCGACTTGCTTTCGTTCGAATACGCGACGACTCCGCCCCACAGGACCGCCGAAGATCCGGGAATGTCCGTGAGGCTCGACGCTACGATGCCGCCGGTGCAGGACTCGGCGCACACGAGCCGGAGGCGGCGGCCAGCGAGAGCGCGAAACAACTCCTGCGCCGCGCTCTCGAGCCCGTCGGCTCCCAAACTAGGAGTCGTCCTTGGCTACCGCTGTAGCGAAGGGATCGAACGAGGAAGGATCGCGTATCATTTCGCATTTGCCCTCGAACACTACTCCGTCCGCTATTCTGAGCTTGGAAGTGCGCACGTTCCCGTAGACCTTGGCGCTGGGCAGCATTTCCAACCGATCGGCCGCCTCGATGTCGCCGTGGACGATCCCTCCGACGACGACGCTCGAGGCGCGGATCCGACGCGCGTTGACGACCGCGTCGCCGTCGATGAACAGCTTGCCGAGAGAATCGATCTCCCCCTCGAACTTGCCCCTGATCCGCAGCGAATCCTTGAAGCGCAGGATGCCGGAGAAGCTCGTCTCCTTGCCGAGGGTCGTCGAGATGAGCATCGGCGCCTCTTCTTTTCTCGTTTTCGCCATTGACCGCGCTCTACTTGTGGGTCATGACGAAGACGCCATCCCAATCATCGGGAGGCGGGTTGTCTATATAGAATTTGCAGCGCAGGTAATAGACCTTGCTGGGGCCGTCGCTCTGGTCGACCTTGAGGGCCTCGCCGAAGTACTTGAGGGCTTCGCCGAACTGCATGAGCTTGTACAGCTTCCGCCCCTGAGTGAAGAGCTCGACTACTTTCTTCTTCTCTTCGGTGATGGTCATGAGAGCTACCTCACTGTTCCGGATGGCCCCGGTATTTCGTCTTGATGGCGGGGAGCGCCGTCTCCGCCTTCTTGAGGCTGTCCGCTTCGGCCTTGAGCGAGGCCACTGCGGAATCCAGGGCGTCGAGCCCGGAGAGGGCCCGCTTGGCCTCTTCCCTGGTGCGATCGACGAACGGCTTTGCGGTGCCGCATTCGGGCTCCAGGGCCTCGGCGTCGGCCACCAGGTCGACGAGGGGGCCGCGCAGCCCGGATGCATACCCGAGCACGCGTTGCGCGATCTCGTCGGAAATCCTAATCCGGGCCTCGCGCCTCTCAATCTGGTGAATGAGCTCCCTCGTCCGAAGCACCGCCCTGATCCGAGCGAGCACCTCGGAGAAATTGAAGGGCTTGGTGATGTAATCGTCGGCGCCGAGCTCGAGCCCCTCGACTTTGTCTTTTACGTCGTCCATCGCGGAGAACATGATGATAGGAGTGTCGGCGAACTCGCGGAATTCCTCGCTCGTCTTGATTATCTTGGTGACTTCCCAGCCGGAGAGGCGGGGCATGACGTTGTCGAGTATGATGAGGTCGGGCTTGAAGCGTTTTACCAGTTCCAAGGCGTCGGCGCCATTGTCGGATTTCTCGGTCTCGAAGCCGAGCTTCGTGAGCATCACCTCGAAGAACTCGAGGTTGATCTGTTCGTCGTCGACGAGGAGTATGCGCTTCTTGGTGTCCATTGCTGTTCCCGTCTATTCGGCTTTGCCGACGGCCGGGTCGAGAGCCTGGCCGGTCGTGGGCAGGGTGGGATCGATCGTCCAAGCAGCCTTCTTGAGCTCTCTGCCTGGCCTAAAAGAAGCGACGCCGTGGTCCTCGACGGAGACGATGGCGCCGGTCTTCGGATTGCGCGCTCGCTTGCGGCCTTTTCGCAGCTTGACCTCGAAGGTGCCAAAGCCCCTGAGCTCGACGGTCTTTCCGGAGAGGATGGCGCCCTTGATCTCGTCGAAGAGCGCGTCGATGAGGCTGTGTATCTCTTTGCGATTGAGCGTCCTGCCGGCGTGGAGGGCTTCGATGAGTTCGGCCTTCGTGACTTTACCAGCCATGATCCCCTTCTCCGTGCCCGTATTACCGATGCTCGGGCATGCACAGATCGGCGTCGCCCGGCTATCGGATCCTAGCCATTAAGGGCATTGATGAGCCGCTGCATGCGCGATTTCTTGCGCGCCGCGGCGTTTTTCTTGACAATACCCTTGCGCGCCGCGGTATCGATTCTCTTGACCATGTCCTTGAGCGCGGCTTCAGCCACGGCCTTGTCCTTGCCCTGGGCGGCGGCAAGGACTTTCTTGGCGCTGCTGCGAATAGCGGTCTTCTCGGACTTGTTCTGAAGACGCCGCTTCTCGCTCTGCCGATTGCGCTTCTCGGCGGAATTATTCGTTGTTGCCAAATGAGCTACCCTCCATATTCGGACCAATGCTTTGTTACGTCGATATTCTGCGAGGCTAGCAGAAGGAGCTGTGGTTGTCAAGGCTCGGCCACTCCGTAACACCCATGGCTTTCCATAGTATAAAACGAATTACAGACAGCCGGCCATGCCCGGGGGAGATCATCGAAGAGCCGCAGATCCGGGAGGAAGCGCAGAAAAACGAACGACCTCGGCGCGAGGTCGTTCTGTAGGGAAATAGATGAGCTAGTTATGGACCCGCGTGCTAATTAAACGAAATCGCGGGGTCGGCGCTCGGTCCTTTTGCACTTCTCGCACTCGGCGAGATTCTTGACCTTGCCGTTCTCGAAAAGCGTCTTCATCTTGACTTCGCCGCCGCATGGGCAATAAAAACGCTGGGTAGCGCTCGATGTACGGGCGTTCTTGGAAACAGCTGCCATGGATGACTCCTTCTCTGCCGAGTGAAGATAGTTAAATAGGCCGTCGATGTCAATCGGCTCGGGCGAGGCGAGGCGAGCCGCGGCCAGGGCAAAAAAGTGCTCCCGGGGAAGGAGGAGGACCCCGGGAGCGTCGCCCAGAAAAGGAGGAGCGCGGGCTCGGCGTCTCGTCCCTCGCCTAGCCCATTTAATCAACAAATGGGCTAGGCCGAGGTTACGGGCCGCGCTCCGATTCGCAATGGAGCTTTGTTCCGAGGTCGTTCATTTCCCGACCTTCAGCAGCTCGGCGAGCCGCGCGATCAGGAGGGCGACGCGTCGGATCAGCCGAGAGAAGGGGCTTGTGCCGAAACGCAGCCCGTAGTCACGGGCCGCCTCGCCGAGAGAATACTCGAGGCCGTACTTGCGCTTGAGCTCGTCCCAATGCTGGACGATGAACATGTAAATGTCCGAAGCCGTGCGTCCCGGGAAGCGGGAGAGGAGGCCCTCCTCCTCGATCGCGGCCACGACCGGACGGTATACGTTCTCGTGCCACGAGAAGAGGGCGTCGGAGAACGGGATCTCGCCTTGCACCCCCTGGTTGAGATAGTACTTGTGGACGAGGACATGCTCCAAGATCTGGTCGTAACGGCCGGGACTCGTAAAATCGAGGTCCTCGTCGCCCGTTATGGCTGCGAAGTCGACCTTCTCGTAAAAGCCCCGCTTCTCGTACTCGATGACTTCCCTCTTCAGGTCCCCGAGGGTCATCCCTGGCTTGAGGTCGATGAGCGTATCGAGCCTCGTAACCTCCGCGTCGATCATCGTCTGGCCGCGCATGCGCGCCACCGAAACGCGGTGGTTCCCGTCGCGCACGAAAAAGACACCGCCGATGTCGTAGACTCGCACCGGTGGAAGAGGAACGTCGTTGTAATGGGCCATGTCGATGCTCACCCAGCGCGATTTCAGGAATTCGCGTCGGGGGAGGAAGTGCCGGTTGAAGTCGCGGTACCTGCCTTCGCTGCCGACGATCCGGTCGACGTTCACCGCCTCCATCCCGACGTAGGTTTCGCTTGCAGGGCGGAGTATCGCCTTGACTTCCTCGAAGGGAAGGAGCTTCTCGCTCTCGGGGTCGAGCAGGCGCGATATCCGAGACAGGAGCTCCCGGGTGCGGGCGCGCGCGAAGTCCTCCTCCGCCATGTTCTCGAACCAGCCGCCCATCCCTAGGCCTCCGTATCCAGGATCCAGTGGCCGAAGGCGTTGACGACGGTGGTCTCGAAGTAGGTGCTGATGCGCAGGTCGGCCAGATCGTAGAGATGGATGTGGCCGTGGACGAGCCACTTCGGCTTGAAGACCCTCATGACCCACAGAAAGCATTTGAAGCCCCGATGGCAGAGGTCGTCCCGGTCGTGGATCCCCCTTGGCGAGGCGTGAGTGAGTACGATATCGACGGCCCGGCCGTAGAGGAGCTTGTTCAACAGGAGTCTCGGGGCGAGGAAGGCGATCCGGAGGGACATGGCGAGCTCGCTGTATTGGTTGCTCCCCTTGTTGTAGAGCATCGAGCCCGGAAGGCCGAGGATAATCAGCCCGTCGGCGCGCTTGATCCTGAATCCCGCGTCCACCGCGCCGGTGGCGCGCGTCGCGGACGCGTAATCGGCGGTCCAGCGAGCGATCCCGTGCGCCTCGAGCTCTCCGAGGTCGTGGTTGCCCGCGACGTAATAGAGATCCTTGTTGAGCATGGAGGTTATGAACCCGAGGTACTCAGGGGGCAAGTCTCCGGCGCTGAGCACGAGGCTCACGTCCTTGAAGCGTTCGCGCATCCTCGGCGAGTAGACCAGGGGATCCACCTGGTCCGATACGCAGAGGATCCTCATCGACCGGCCGAGGCGGTCTTGGCGAGCATCTCCTGTAGCCTGTCCTTCTTGAAGAGCTCGACGGACCTGTTCTCGGCGAATTCGAGGGCCGCTCGGGAAAAGCCGGAGCTGGTGACTGATCGAGCCCCGGACTATGCTGAGCTTCTTCATTTGGTCAAGGAGCGACCGCACGCTGCCTTCGTCCAGGTTGTCGGATACTCGCAGGAAGCGCACGAGGGTCGGGATCTTCTTGGCGGCCATCCACTTGTCCGATTCGCCCTCTACGGCAATGACGTCGACGCCGTTCTGGATCTCCGAAAAATCGCGTATGGACAGCCCTAGCGAACCCTGTACGACCGCCTTGCACATATTGGCGAACTCCTCCTTGCTGCAGGTGAGGTAGTCTTTCATGTGGTCGTCGGTGCGATACTCCTGATACTGCGTCAGCTTCTCGGCGACGTCCCGGAAGCCCGGCTTTTTGGCGTAGATGCGCTCCCACTGCTCTATGGCATGGTCGAGGTCGCGCGACTTCTCGTAGCAGAGCGCGAGAAAGTAGCGGCCGTAAAGGCTCTCCGTCGCGCCTTCGTCCTTGATCTGCTTGACGGCCCGCTCGAGCTCCGGCACGGCCTTGTCGAGGGACCCCTGGCTCATGTAGCAGCCGCCGCGCTCGACGAGGCACTTGAGCCTGAGCTCCTGATTGCGGCTCGCCTTCTCGAACGACAGGAGGGCGGCCGTAAAGTCGCTCATTTCCTTGAGGATCTTCCCGACGTAGAAGTACGACTCGAAGTCGTCCGGGTTCCACTTGATGGCGGCCTCGAGCTCGGCCTTCGCCTCCATGGGATGCTTGGTTCGGTAGAGGATGAGGCCGAGAGTATGGTGGGCGACATGGAGCCGCGCGTCCATCTCGAGCGCTTTGCGCAGGTAGTTGACCGCCACGTCGGTCTTGCCACGGGCCTCGAAGAGCCTACCGGCATCCAGGTAGTGGACCGCCGCGTGGGGATCGATCTTCGTGAGGAGGATGTGCTCCTTGAGCGCGTCCTCGAGCTGGTTGAAGCGCTCGTAGAGGGAGGCGATCCGGATTCGGAATTCGACCTCCGGCACCTCGGGCCCGAATTGCCCGATCTGGCTCACCGCCTTCAGCTCCATGAGAGCGAGTTCGGGCTTGCCCTCGAGCTGATAAGCCTGGGCGAGGTACCAATGCGCGGAGGCGTTGTGCGGATTCTTCTGAAGGAGGGCCTTCGCGGAGCGCACGACGACGGCGGAACGGCCCTGCTTCAGGGCCTCCGCCATGGCTTTCGATTGTTGAGGCGCGGCGATCATCCTGACGATGAACACGCTCAAGAAGGCGACGCCGACGCCGAGAATCAGGATCAGTACGACCACGAACGACATTCTTGCTTCCCGTCCCGGGGGGCCGTCCTTCCTTTGCTGCGCGGCCCCTTCCGTGGTATCCTACTATAAAGCACTTTTTTGCTTTTTGCGACACCTCGTGCGAGGGGCCGCGACGAGGGGGAAAAAGTTGAGAGCCGCCCGGATGATCGCTGTCGCGGCGTTCGCGGCATTGGCCTCGATCGGTCTCGCCGCGGCCGGCTCGTTCGACGAAGGCGAGCGCCTGTTCAGGGAAGACAAGCCCGCCGAGGCCGCACCGATGCTCGAGAAGGCTATACTCGAGCAGGGCACCGACGAGCGCGCGTGGCTTTATCTCGCACTCTCGTATCAGCAGCTCGGCAGGCTCGACGAGGCCCAGGGGGTACTCCACAAGGGTCTCGGCCAGGCCGAGCGCTTCAAGGGCCTTTTCTATTTCGACCTCGGCAATATCTTCGTCCTGCAAGGCAAGAATTCCTTCGCGGCCGACATGTTCACGCAATCGATCGGCATCGACGGCTCCTTCGCTCCGGCTTTCCTCAACCGGGCCAACGCCCTGCTCGCGGTAAAGGACTACGCCAAGGCGAAGGCGGATTACGTCCACTACCTGGAGCTCGATCCCGGGAGCTCTCAACGGCCGGCCATCGAGGAGCTCATAAAGCACCTCGACACCGGCATTGCCGAGACCGAGGCCGCGGCGGCCGCCGCAGAAGCCAAGAAGCAGGCCGAGGCGGCGGCGAGGCAACAGCTCCTGGATCAAATGTCGGCCTCGCTCAAGGACGCCGCAGACGAGACGAAGAGCATCTCGGCGGGAGCCGGTAAAGTCCAGGGATACGGCGACGAACTCAAGCTCGACGAATAGTAGCTACGGGGGATACGCATGACCACGCGAGCCAGGATCATAGCCATTGCCGCCGCCGCGGCCATCGTCGCGGTCGGCTCGCTCGTCTTCTTCCTCGGCCCGGCAAGGGCCGCTCGGACGCGCCAGAACGTCCTCGCCTCGGCGCAATACTACCTCGACAAGGGCGATTACGACCGTGCGCTCGACCTCGTCGACAAGCTGCTCATCGACAACTCCGCCGATCCCGACGCCCGCGCGCTCCGCGACAAGGCCGTCCAGGCGAAATCGGGAGCCGACGCGGCCAAGGTCGCCGCCGCCGCGCAGGCCACGGCGACCGGGGAGAAGGCGATCGCGCAGTCGCTCGCCACCCTTGGGCAAAAGCTCAAGGGCCCCGCCGGTTCCCCCGGGGCCTTCGCTGGCTCCGATACCGCCGCAGCCAGGTCCGCCGCCGCCAAGGCCGAGGCCGACGCCCAAAAGAAGGCCGAGGCTGACGCGGAAGCCGCTCGCAAGAAGGCGGAGGCGGACGAGCTCGCGAAGCAGAGCCGCGAGCTCCAGGATAAGATGAAAGTCGTCAACGACCTCGTCGACAGGGGAAAGAAGGCGGTAGCCGCGGGTGATTTCGGGGGAGGCGACAAGCTCTTCTCGGACGCCAGGGACAAGCTTCCCGAGGGCGAGGACAAATTCGCCGCGCAGAAGCTCGCGGACATGGCCGACTCCCTCTACACTGCGGCCAAGAAGAATCCCGGAGCGGCGGCCGACGCGGCCACGCAGGAGGCGATCCAGACGGCGAGGGACGCCAAGAAGCGCGACGCGTCCAACGCCCTGCCGTACTACACCCTCGGCAAGATCAACTCCGACCTGAGCCAGACCGACAACGCCATCACCGAGCTCAAGCAGGCGGCGAGCCTCGATCCGAAGAACTATCTCTACTCCTACGCCCTCGGCATCGCCTACTTCAAGGCCCGGCGCTACGAGGACGCGCGGCTCTCCTTCGAGGCCACGACGACCCTCAACCCCAAATTCGAGCGTGGCTTCTACAATCTGGGCGCCACGTGGAAGGCCCTGGGCGACCAGTCGAAGGCCCTCGACGCCTTCCGCAAGGCTACCGTCGCCAACCCTGGCTACAGCGGCGCGTGGCAGGAGATCGGCAGGATCCAAGCCGCCCGGGGCGACGCGAAGGCCGCGGGCGACTCCTATTCCAAGGCCATTCAGCTCGATCCGGGCAACGCGCAGGCGATGAGCGAGCTCGCCGTGCTCGATGCCGACGGCGGAGACTACGCTTCCGCCGAGGGCTTGTTCCAGCGCGCGCTCGGCGTCAGGGACGACGCCAGGACCAACGACAACATGGCCACCGTGAAACTGCAGTTGGGCAAGGCGCAGGACGCGGTCAAGTACGCCGAAAAAGCGGTGTCCCAGGAGTCGAACGTCGCGGTGTATCAATACAGGCTCGGGCTCGCGTACGAGCAGACGGGCAATGTCGACGGAGCCATCGCGGCATACACCAAGGCCGCGGACCTCGACAAGGGCTATGCGGATCCCCGCGTCAACCTCGGCAAGATCTACAACTCGTCGGGCTTCCCTGACAAGGCCTTGACCATCCTCGAGGAAGCCTACAACGCCGACCCCAAGTCGTTCGCGGCGAACAACAACCTTGCGGACGCCTACAACAAGAAGGGGCTTTTCGACAAGGCGATCTTCCATTGGGAGATCGCGCAGAACCTCGCCCCCCAGAACGCGGTCGTTCGGATGAACCTGGCCAACGCCTATATAGCGGCCAACCGCCTGGACGCCGCCAAGGACGCCTTCGTCGCCGTCATCAAGCTGGACAAGACTCAGTGGGACGCCTACTACGCGCTGGGCAAGCTCTACGCCACGACGGGCGACCCGGCGTCGGCCAAGAAGACGCTGGGCGATCTCGTGGCTAAGAAGCCGGACTATCCGAAGCGGGCGGAGGTAGACGCGATCTTGGCGGGGCTATAGGGGGAGCGCGGCCGTCGACGACCACCGCCTGCGCGCTGCGGCTAACCTAAACGCGATCGCCCCGTGCTCAAAGGCGCTCGTCGCTGATTTTCCCAATAGACTCACCGTCGGCGGACGTTCGAGCTCATCACCGTCTATATCGCGGCTCCCCCTGGTTTCGGCCTCCTCGGGCCTGCTATATCGCGCAACGCAGGCCCTGCGGTGGCCTGCACCACCCCCACTCTGCGTCGTTTTACTACACCTCGCGGCGGACTAGTTTGTACAGCTGCTCTCTCGTGATGCGGGTCCAGATGGGGCGGCCGTGGGGGCAGCGCGGCTCCGGCAGCTCGAGGGCCGCCGCGATGAGCGCCTCGGCGGCCGCGTCGTCGAGGTTGTCGCCGTCCTTGACCGCCGCCCTGCAGGCCGCCAGTGCAAAGGCGGCGCGACGCGGATCGGCCGTCTCGCGCGCGAGCTCGCGCACCGCCTCCGCCGCAGAGCCGGCCAGCTCCGGGGGAGCGGCCGTGACGAGCCAGCGACCTGCGTCCCTCTCCAGTCCGAAGCCCGAGTCGCGAAGGCCTTTGGCCGCGGCTTCGATCCGATCGTCCTCGGCCTCGTCCTCCGGCTCGAGCTCCTGGACGACGAGCAGATGCTGTGACTCGGGCGGTCTTTCCATCAAGCGGTCGAAGAGCATCCGCTCGTGGGCCGCGTGCTGATCGAGGAACCAGACAGCGCCCTCGCGCTCGAAGACGAGGAACGGTCCAAGCGCGGGGCCGAGGATAGCGGAAGTCCCTCGAGGGCAGGGTCGAAGGCAGGGCTGGCGAGAGCCCCGATTCCGCGCGCTCGCGCACGGCGTCGAAAGCCTCCCAGCTCGGCCTAGCGCCCGAATACTCACCGGCCGATGCGGGACCGGACGCATAAAAAGAGCCCGGTCGCGTCCGCTTCCGGGCTCAGTCCGAGCTCGAGCACCGCGGAGGGATCGGGCAGGGCTTGGGCGGGATCGCGGCGCACCAGCTCGCCGAGAAAGGCTTGAACGGCGGAGAAGACGGCGCGTCGCGGACCTTCGGGGTCCTTGAAGCGGACTTCCTTTTTGGCCGGGTGGATGTTGAAATCGGCGAGGGAGGGATCGATCTCGAGGAAGAGGAAGGCGAAGGGATGGAGGCCTCCCGGCAGGTAGCCCGAGAAGGCGTAGTCCAGAGGGCCGAGGATGGACCAGTCCTGGACGCGCCTGCGGTTGACGAAGGCCTGCATGAGGCGTCGGTCGGGGCGCGAGAAGGCCGGTCCGGCGAGGATGAGCTCCCCACCGAAGCCCGAGCCCGAGAAGCCGATGGCGTGCAGCAATTCGCGCGGGGCTTCGGAGCGTAGGGAGGCGACCCGCTCGAGCCTCGAAGAGGGCCTGAGAACAAGAGGCCTGCCCGTTCCAGATTCGAAGCGGAAGGCAATGGCGGGGTGGGCTGCCGCCTTGTCCTCGAAGACCTGGCGGCAGAGTGACGCCTCAGCCTGGGGGCGCTTGAGGAAACGCCGCCTCGCCGGGAAGTCCTCGAACAGACCGGTGACGACGGCGCTGGTGCCCCGCCTGCCCGAGCAGGCCTCGATCCGCGGCGGCGTGCGAGGGCGCGAGACGAGGCGCCATGCGGAGGCGGAAGCTTCGTCCTTGGTGGTGATCTCGAGCGAGGCGGCCGCCGCGATCGAAGCCAGGGCCTCGCCTCGAAACCCGAGGCTGCGCGCCCGCAGAAGGTCGTCAGCAGTCTCGATCTTCGAAGTCGGCGTGGGGAAGAATGGCCAGCTCGAGATCGGCGCGGTCCATGCCGGATCCGTCGTCGACGACGCCGATGAGGCCGATGCCGCCCTCTTCGATGCGAACCGAGATATCGGCCGCGCCGGAGTCGATCGCGTTGTCCATGAGCTCGCGCAGGGCCGAGGCCGGCCTGTCGATGACTTCCCCAGCCGCGATGAGGCGCGCGGTCTCGGAGCTCAGGACGTGGATGGAACCCACAGCGGCCTACACGAAGAAATCGTAGCGCGAGGTGATCCTCTCGGCGTAGCCGGGCTCGAGCCCCACGTTGAACATGCGCTCGGTGCCGACTGTGGAGGGAGGGCCGTGGCCCGGCAGGATGATGTACTCGTCCGATTGGTCGAGGATCTTGGATCTCAGGCGGTCGGCGAGCGTGATCGCGTTGTAGCTGCTCATGGTCTTGCCGATGAGCCCTGCATGGAGGGCGTCGCCGGTGAACAGCATGCCTTCGGTCCTGAAGACCAGCGAATCGGGCGAGTGTCCGGGTACCGAGTAGACGTCGATCTCGAAACCGCACGCGACGACGGACTCGCCGTCGCGAAGGGCCCGGCAGGGGAATCCGGCGACAGAAGCGTTGGCCGCGTAGACTTGCGCGTCGTAGATCTTCAGGAGCGTCTTGAGTCCCCGCACGTGATGGGGATGGTTGTGGGTGATGAAGACCGCCTTGAGGGCGTAGCCGTTCTTCTCGATGTGCCCGAGAAGCGCGGCGTTCATCTCCGCAGGATCGACGACGAAAGCCTCGTTCGTTTCGTCGTTGCCGACGAGGTAGACGTTGGAGAAGCCGTAGAGCGAATAGTGATGGTAGAGCCTCATACTCGCCGTCTCATAGGTAGAGGTGCTCCAGGTCCTTGATCGCCTCCATGGTATTTGAGCCCTTGAACGATACGCCCTCCTGTTTCGCGGGCAAGAAGTAAACGCGCTTCAAGTCGCAGTTCTCGAAATCGCAACGGTCGATCTCGCCATGGATGAATCGGGAGTCGTAGAGGTTCGATCCCGAGAAGGTCGTCTCGCGGATCTTGGCGCCATCGAAGTTGCAGTGGATGAGCTCGGCGCTCTCGAAGGACACGTTGACGATCTTGGATCCGCCGAAAGAACCGAACTGGACATTCGCGCCCGAGAAATCACAGGCATCGAAGCTGCCCCGGTCGAAAAAGCAGAGGAGGAAGGTCGAGCCAGTGAACAACACGTTCTTGAAGGCCGCTCCTATGAAGGAGCAGCCGATGTACTTGCGCCGCGATAAGTCCTGGCCCTCGACCGACAGCCCCGCCGCGGACAGGTCCTTGGCGCCTGTCTCGTCGAGGAGAAGGGCTTGTACCACTGCCGAGGCCCCGGCGGGGTCGTGGTGATGGGCGAGGCATCGGCTCGAGCCCTGGAAGCAGAGCGATGTGCAGCCGGGCTCGGCGCAATGCAGGAACGCATGCATGGATATATGGTAGCAGATGGCGGGAGCGAGGCACAAGTCTTGCGTACGACGGGCTCGAGACGTATTATATCCTCATGTGCTCGTACTGCGGATCCCCGATGCCGGCGGATCGTTCGCCCGGCTTCAACGAGTCCTGCGAGACCTGCGGCAAGGACCTCCACGCCTGCCTCAACTGCCGCTTCTACAAGGCAGGCGCCCGGTGGGACTGCCTCGAGACTATCGACGAGCCCATCCCCGACAAGGAGCGCCGAAACCGCTGCGATTGGTTCCAGACCGCTCCGGCCCTCCTCGTCTCCGGCGCCGGCCGAAGCTCCGAGCGCACGGCGGCCGAGAAGGCCCGCGATGACCTCGATAGGCTGTTCGGGGGATGATGTCGAACTCGGAACCCGGCCGACCAGTCGCGATCTTCGACTCCGGAATCGGAGGGCTGCCGTACCTGGCGGCCGCGCGCTCGGCGCTGCCCGCGGAGACCTTCGTTTATCTCGCGGACCGTGCCGGCTTCCCCTACGGCACGAAGAGCCGCGAGGAAGTTAAGCGGCTCGTACTCGCCCTCATATCGCGGCTCTTCGACGGCTACGCGCCAAAGGCGATCGTAATCGCCTGCAACACCGCATCCCAGGCGGCCCTCGAGGCCGCGCGCAAGGCCCATCCTGGGCTTCCGATAATCGGCACCGTGCCGGCGGTCAAGCCCGCGGCCGAGCGCTCCCGGAGCGGCATCATAGCCATACTCGCCTCGGCCGGCGCGGTGGAGGATCCCTACCTGGACGCGCTCGTGGCGCGATACGCCAAGGGTCTCACCGTCATACGCGAGGGGGCGCAGGAGCTCGTGACCTTCGTCGAGCGTCGGGCTGCCGTCGCCGGAGAATCGGAGCGTCGCGAGACTATCTGGCCGTACGTCCGCCGGCTGGTCGAGCGCGGGGCCGACGAGATCGTGCTCGCCTGCACGCATTTTCTGCATCTCCGAGAGGACATCGCCGTGGTCGCCGGGCCGGGAGTCGAGGTCGTGGATTCGATCTCGGGCGTCGTGGCGAGGTTGGGGACGGTGCTCGGCGAGCGGGGGCTTCTGGCTGGCGATGGCGCCGCGTCGGCAGGCGCGACTTCGGCGCCGCAAGAATGCGGCCGCTTCCTCCTGTCGGGGGAGCTGCCTTTCGAGGCCGAGTACCCGCTGCATGCGAAGGCTTTCGGCTTGGGCCGCCCCGAGCTCATATACCGTTGACCGGAATGGAAGGTACCGTTCTCTTTGGCGTGAACAACCTCTTCTCGGTTCTCTGCGAGGACGGCGAGAGGCGGCTGTGCGCCATCAAGGGCAAGCGCATCAAGGACAAGACAGGTGTGTACAACGCCCTCGCCGCCGGCGACGAAGTGGAGTTCGCGCCAGGCGAAAGCGGACGCGGAATGATCACGGCGCTCAAGGCGAGGCGCAACGTCTTCGGGCGCTACAACGAGAAGGGCCGCTCGGAGCAGACGATTGCGGCGAACGTCGACATCGTCGTCTGCGTTTCCTCCCCTTCCCTGCCGCCGTTCAGGCCGCGCTTCGTGGACAGGGTCGCGATATTGGCGGAAGCGGCTCGCGTGCCCCTCCTCATCGCGCTCAACAAGTCCGACCTGGGCGTCGACGAGGATACGGAAGCCCGGCTTGCCCTCTACGAGGTCCTCGGCTACGGGATCCTCCGCTGCTCTGCACGGTCGGGGGACAACGTCGGCCTGCTCGCCGAGAGACTCCGGGACAGCACGTCGGTCTTCGTCGGACAGTCCGGGGTCGGGAAGTCGAGCCTCCTCAACGCCATCGTGCCCGGCCTCGGACTCAAGGTCGGCGAGCTCTCGGAGAAGTACGCGCGGGGGCGCCATACGACGACGATGGGCGAGCTCGTCGTGCTCGGGGGCGGCACGAGGATCATCGACACGCCCGGCGTCCGCAGGCTCGCCCTCCGAGGCATCGCCCCCCTGGGTCTCGACGCCTATTTCCCCGAGCTCGCCAAGCTCTCCCCGGAGTGCGAGTTCGGCCTGTCCTGCACGCATACCGACGAACTCGGATGTCGCATAACGCGCGCCGTCGATGAGGGGCTCGTGCACGAGGACCGCTACGAGAGCTACTTGAGAGTCCGACGCGAGCTCGAGGTCAATGCGGAATACTCGCCCAGGGAGGGCCGCAGCGCCCCGGGCCCGAGGACCTCGGGGATCCGCAGAGGCGACGGGGCGCGGAAGACTGCCCGCTTCCACGGCCTGGGCAAGAGCCGCGGCGAGGACGGAGCCGATGACTGACGAGCGGACCCTGAGGCTACTGGAGTTCGCCCGCGTGCGCGAGGACGTCGCGGGCTATTGCCTTTCGGAAGAAGGCCGCGCTGCCACGCTCGGCGATTCGCCCCATCTCGGGGCCGAGGAAGCGGCATCGCTCAAGGCGAAAGTGTCCGCCCTCCTCGGCATCTTTCAGGGAGGCCTGGACTCGCCGACGCCGACGTTCCCCGATATCGCGGCTCCCGCGAAAGCCATCGCCAAGGTGGGTGCCTCGCTCGAGATGGGCGAGCTTTACGCACTCGGGCTCTGGGCCGAGTCCTACTCGGCCCTGGTCCGCTTCATGAAAACGGTCGAGGCGCGGGGCCCGGCGCTCGGGCTCGGCGAAGCCCCCGACCTCGCTCCCGTCGCGCGCGTCGTTTTTCGCGTCCTCGAAAAGGACGGGTCCCTGCGCGACCTGCCCGAGCTGCGGGACGCGAGAGCGAGGATGGCCCGCCTCAACAAGGACATCTCGGCGATCACGGATTCGTATTACAAGGACCAGGACCTCCGGTCGCTATTACAGACGGACGAGCCGACGCAGCGCGACGGCAGGACCGTTCTCCCCGTCAGGGCCAACTTCAAGGCTCGGGTCAAGGGCATCGTGCATGAGGTCTCGGCCACGGGCCAGACTGTCTTCATCGAGCCCGAGGAGCTGGTGCTCAAGAACAACGAGCTCATCCAGGAGGAGGCCCGCTATCGGCAGGAGCTCCTCCGGGTGCTCCGCGACGCGACGGCCAAGCTCCTCGAGCACTCGCCGGCCGTCGCGGCCGCGCGAGCTCTCGCCGCCTCGCTCGACGGCATCTACGCGCGCGCGAGGCACGCGCGCGCCGGCGGCCTGTGCCTGGCCCGCGACCTCGCCTCGGGCTTCATCCTGCGCAAGGCGCGGCACCCGCTCATCGGCGCCACGGCCGTGCCCATCGACGTCGAGCTGCCGGAGGGCACGAGGACGCTCATCGTCACGGGCCCCAACACCGGCGGCAAGACCGTCACCCTCAAGACCATCGGCCTTCTCGCCTTGATGAATCAATTCGGCCTGGGCGTCCCCGCGGCCCCCGAGTCGGGCTTCGCGGTCTTCGACTCCGTCTTCGCCGACATCGGCGACGAGCAGTCGATCGACCAGTCGCTCTCGACCTTCTCCGGCCATATCCGCGCGATCGGCTCCATCGTGGCGACCGCCACGGCGGACAGCCTCGTCCTTCTCGACGAGCTCGGTTCCGGCACCGATCCCGAGGAGGGATGCGCCGTCGCTATGAGCCTCCTCGACTGGTTCATCGAGCGCGGCTGCCTCACGGTCCTCACCACCCATCACGGCATCCTCAAGAACTACGGGTACTCCCGGCCCGCGTGCCTCAACGCCTCGATGGACTTCGACAAGAACAGCCTTTCGCCCACCTACCGCATCCTCATGGGCGTGCCCGGCGAGAGCCGCGCGCTCGAGGTCGCCTCGAAGAACGGCCTGCCCTCGGCGATCGTGACCGGCGCCCGAAAATACCTGGCGGAGGAGCGGGCCGACGTCAGCGAGCTCATCAAGGGACTCACCGAGAAGCATCGCGAGCTGGAGGATATCGAGACCGATCGGCGCAGGCGGCTGCGCGAGGCCAAGGAGGCGCAGAGGAAGGCGGACCTCGGGTCGCTTCGGGTGCGTCAGAAGGAGCTCGAGCTTCGCGAGCGGGGCGTCTCGGATCTGCGGAGGCTCCTCGGCGAAAGCCGAAAGACGCTCGAGAATCTCGTCAAGGAAATCCGCGAGGGCGAGCTTACGCCCGATAAGACGAAGGGCGTGAAGGATTTCCTCTCGGACCTGGCGCTCGAGGTAGGGCGCGAAGAGCGGCGCTTCGAGAGCTTCAAGGCCGAGAGCTCGGCGGAGGATGCCTTCGGCGATGAGAGCGACTCCGATTCGACCGAGGGGCCTGCGGGGAGACCGGGCGAGGCAGGACGCGCCCGGTCCCAAGCCAGGCCCATGGCGATAGAGGCGGGCGTGCAGGTCCTCGTCGGCAAGAGCCGCAAGAGGGGCCTCGTCATTCGAGCGGCCAAGAAAGGGCACTGGGTCGTCGAAACCGAGTCCGTCCGCTTGACGCTGCCCGAGATCGAGCTCGTGGCCGTGGCCGACGCGCCCATCGCAAAGCCTAACATTCAAGTCGAGCTGACGCCGAGGAGCGAAGGCGGGACCCAGGCGCTCTTCGAGCTCGACCTCAGGGGCTACCGCCTCGCCGCCGCCCTCGACGCCGTCGAGAGACAAGTGGACGCGGCCGGACTCCAGGGACTTTCCCTCTTTCAAATCCTCCACGGCACCGGCGAGGGTGTTCTCGGCAGAGGCATACACGACTACCTGCGCAGCCACCCGGCCATCGCCGATTTCCACTTCGCCCGCCCCGAAGAGGGAGGTTACGGTAAAACTATCGTGAGGATGAAGTGACGCTTCTCTCCGGGTGAAACCCGGATGGAGGGCGGCTACGGCATGACTATCGTGAGGATGAAGTAGCCGCCCGACGAGGGGCGCAGCCCCGATTCCGTCGCCCGCGATAGCGGGCATACAATCCATTCCCTGCGGTACCGAGCCGAAGGCTCGATTCCGCGCCCGCGATAGCGGGCACTACAATCCATTCCCTGCGGTACCGAGCCGAAGGCTCGATTCCGCGCCCGCGATAGCGGGCACTACAATCCATTCCCTGCGGTACCGAGCCGAAGGCTCGATTCCGCGCCCGCGATAGCGGGCACTACAATCCATTCCCTGCGGTACCGAGCCGAAGGCTCGATTCCGCGCCCGCGATAGCGGGCACTACAATCCATTCCCTGCGGTACCGAGCCGAAGGCTCGATTCCGCGCCCGCGATAGCGGGCACTACAATCCATTCCCTGCGGTACCGAGCCGAAGGCTCGAAGAGGGAGGTTACGGTAAATCTATCGTGGGGATGAAGTAGCCGGGGCTCTGTCGTTCCTGTTCTGCTTGATCGGTGCAATTACTGCCCCGCGAACCGGATAATCCAGTATACTGATAACGATCACACGATGAAATAAAGGGGAACTTTGACTCATCCCGCCTTTCCGGAACGCATCGCGTTTCTCGGCGACTACCCTCCTAGACTCTGCGGCATCGCTACCTTCACAGCCGATCTTTGCGAGGCGATGGTGACGGCGGCCCCCGATGCCGAGTGCTACGCGGGCGCCGTCAACGACCGCGCGGGGCCATATGCCTATCCGCCCAGGGTCCGATTCGAGCTCGACGAGAAAGAGCTCGATTCATACCGCCGCGCCGCCGATTTCCTCAACTTCGACAACGCCGAGATCCTCTGCGTCCAGCATGAATTCGGCATCTACGGGGGACCAGCCGGCGCCCACATCCTGGCCTTGCTCAAGGAAGTGCGGATGCCGGTCGTAACCACGCTCCACACCGTTCTGCGCGAGCCCGACAGCGATCAGCGGATGGTCATGGAAGAGCTCGCGCGGCGCAGCGACCGATTGGTGGTCATGGCCCGAAAGGGCGCCGAGATCCTGCGGGGGACCTACGGAATACCCGACTCGAAGATCGACATAATCCCACACGGCATCCCCGACATTCCCTTCGCCGACTCCGGCTCCTATAAGGCGCAGTTTGGCGTTCAGGGGCGCGAAGTCCTCCTCACATTCGGGCTCCTCGGTCCGGGCAAGGGCATAGAGTACGTCATCGAGGCGTTGCCTGCCATCGTCCGGCGTTTTCCGAACGTCATCTACCTCGTTCTCGGTGCGACCCATCCGCATCTCGTCGCGCGCGAGGGCGAGAGCTATCGGCTGGGCCTCGAGAGGCTGGCCGAGGATCGCGGCGTCAAGGACAACGTGATCTTCTTCAACCAATACGTGTCGCTCGATGACCTGAAGGAGTTCATCAGTGCGACGGACATCTATCTCACGCCCTACCTCAACGAGGCGCAGATCACATCGGGCACGCTGGCCTATGTCTTTGGCGCGGGCAAGGCGGTAGTCTCCACGCCGTACTGGCATGCGCAGGAACTGCTCGCCGAGGGCCGGGGCGAGCTTCGTGCCTTTCCGCGACTCGGGCGCCATCGAACGGGGGGTGCGCGCTTTCCTCGACCATCCCGAGCGGCTGCGCGAGGTGCAGGGAAACGCCTATCGGATGGGCCGAGAAATGATTTGGCCCGCCGTCGCGCGCCGATACCTCGAGTCCTTCCGACGCGCGGGCTCCGACAGGAAGGCCAATCCGCGCGCGGCCTTCGCGGGGTGGACCTTGGCGGGGCGTCCCCTACGAGCTTCCGCCGCTCCGCCTCGATCACGTCGAGCGAATGACCGACGGGACGGGTATCATCCAACACGCGTTCTTCACCATTCCGAACTTCCAGGAAGGCTACAGCGTCGACGACAACGCCCGGGGATTCATCCTCTGCGACCTCCTGGGCGAGCTCGCCGGGCGCGCGCGGGCCGAGGACTCGACCGGCTGGCCACGAGCTACTTGGCCTATCTGGCGGCCTCCTACCAATCCCGGCACGGGCCGCTTTCGCAACTTCATGAGCCATTCTCGCGACTGGCTGGAGGACTCGGGCAGCGAAGACAGCCAGGCGAGGGCGCTCTGGGCTCTGGGTCTCGGCGCCGGCCGCTCGCGAAACGAAGGGCACCGCAAGCTCTGCGTCCACCTCTTCGAGCGCGCTCTGCCGGCGGCGTCGTCCTTCAGCTCGCCGAGGGCCTGGGCCTTTGCCTTGATGGGCCTCCACGAGTTCCTGCTTCGCTTCCCAGATGACGTCGGGGCGAAAGAGATACGTGGCTCGCTGACGGAGAAGCTCGTTCGAATGTGGAAGGACCATGCCACGGAGGCTTGGCCCTGGTTCGAACCGCGGGCTACGTACGAAAACGCCAGGTTGAGCCAAGCGCTGATCTTGAGTGGCAGGGCCATCCCCCGGCCCGAGGCTTTCGAGATCGGCCTCGCATCCCTGCGATGGCTGGCTTCCATCCAGAAGACACAGGCCGGTCATTTCCGTCCGATAGGGAGCAACGGCTTCTATCTGAAGGGCGGCGCGCGCGCCGACTTCGACCAGCAGCCCGTCGAGGCGAATGCCATGGTGTCGGCCTGCATGGAAGCCTTTCGGTCAACGCATGACGCCGCCTGGCCGCGAGAGGCTAAGCGAGCCTTCGAGTGGTTCCTCGGCCGCAACGACCTCGGTTTGCCTCTCTATGACTCCGGCTCGGGAGGATGCGCCGACGGGCTTCATCCCGACCGGGCCAACGAGAACCAGGGCGCCGAATCGACGCTTGCCTTCCAGCTTTCCCTCGCCGAGATGCGCGGACTCGATCACTTGGATTCGCGCGCGCCGGATCACGCCTGATGAGCCCGATCGGAGTCCGCCGCCGCGAGATCATGCTCCTCCCCGATAGCTCCCGCGTCATCATTCGGCCCTTCATTCCCGGCAACGAACAGCGTGTGACGACAGTCATCGGACGCGCGCTCGCCCTGAGCGAGGACGAGACGGAGCGGGAGTTGAAAGGAGTGCGCGCCGAGTTCTCGTCGCGGCACTTGGGCACCGATGCGCTATGGCTATCGAATTTCGAGAGAGTACTCCCACAGGTCTTCACGCAGCGTCCCCTGTCCCGCGCGAGGCGCCTCCTTCTGGGCGCCCTCTTTTCCGGCGAGTACGCGCTTGAGTCGGCAGCCCTGTTCAACCCATCCATCGTACCCCATCCCGACCAGGCCGAGGTTGAACAGGGTGCCTTAAGATTCATTATGAGCCTTCGGGCGACGGGCGAAGGACATATCTCCTCGATCGAATTCCGTTCAGGTGTCATCGCGGCTGGCGGCGAGATACGCCTAGACGAGATCTCGCGCTTCGCAAGCGCGACGGGCATCGTTCCCAATCCCGAGTACCTCAAGAAGACGTTCGCAATAAAGCTTCAGGAGATGGGTTTCGAGAACGAGTACGCGCAGGCTGTCTTGAATGCCCTATCGGAGGGATTCTCGCGCAGCGATCTGGACAAGGCAGTCGCCCGAACTCGCAGCGACACCTTGCCGGCGACCCGGGACCTCCATCGCACGCTGGATTGCATCCAGTGGCTGGCGGACTCAAACTACGAGCTGCAGTTCTCATCGGAGCTGGCATTGAGCGAGCGCGTGATTTTCCCCGAATCGCCCACCGAAAGCAAGGGCATCGAAGACGCGCGTTTTGTGCGTTTCGTCGAGGATGACGGTTCCGCCAAGTACTACGCCACCTACACGGCCTACGACGGCCGCGCCATCTTGCCTCAGCTCATCGAGACCGAGGACTTTCTCCGTTTCCGTATGCTCACCTTGAGCGGCAACGGCGTGAAGAACAAGGGAATGGCCCTCTTCCCTCGGCGCATCGACGGCCGTTACGCCATGCTGGCGCGGCAAGACGACGAAAACCTGTTCATTATGTTCTCGGACGACCCCAATTACTGGAGCGAGCCGCAACTTCTCCTGAGGCCCTCGGAAACATGGGAATCCGTAAAGGTCGGGAACTGCGGATCGCCTATCGAGACAGAGGCGGGGTGGCTCGTGCTCACCCACGGCGTGGGTCCCATGCGCAAGTACTGCATCGGGGCGGCGCTCCTAGCCCTGCACGATCCTCGGCGGGTTATCGGCCGATTGCGCGAACCGACTGCTCTCCCCCGAGGGTATCGAGCGCGAGGGGTACGTGCCCAACGTAGTGTACAGCTGCGGCGCGTTGCTCCATAACCGGGAACTCGTGCTTCCGTATGCGATGAGCGACAGGGCGACGGCCATCGCGAGGGTTTCGCTTGACGAGCTATTGACGGCCCTGCTGCATGGATAGGGCGGATTTCCCGTAACTCGATGATTACATCGACCTTCGTATATTTCTTTTTCGGCTTTCTTCTTCTACTGCTGATTGCGGGAATGGGACTGGTATATTACGGCTGGGAATACTCGGCCCCGGTTCTCCCCGCCGTACCCGGTACGACGAAGATCGCGTGCGTGGGCGATAGTATCACCTTCGGCGCTTTAATCAAGAATAGGAAAGAAAACTGCTATCCAGCCCAGCTCGGGAGGATGCTCGGCGATCGATATTCCGTTCGCAATTTCGGCGTCAACGGACACACGGTGCAAAAAAAAGCGTATAAGCCGTATTGGAACCACAAGCATTTTGAGGCGAGCTCCGACTTCGGGCCTGATGTCGTGCTGATCATGCTCGGTACGAATGACTCGATAAAGCATAACTGGAAAGGGATTGCAGCATTTACGGCCGATTATAAAGCTCTTCTCGAACATTACAGGTCTCTACCGGGTAACCCCGTCATCTACGCGATGACCCCTCCGCCGATATTTTCGGTGCGAAGACGAGATCCGGTCGGCCTTATTCCGAAAAATGAACGCATCGATGAAATGGCGGAATCCATAAAAAAATTGACACAAGACCTGACTATCGGTGTAATCGACATAAACGCCGCGACCAAATGCCATCCCGAATGCTTTCGCTTCGACGGAGTCCACCCCGATGCCCAAGGCGCAAAAATCATCGCCGAAATGGTTTACGCAGGATTACGCGTCCCTATAGCCTGAACAACTTCCGCAAGTTGACCTTCGTCGTCACGCGGTGGTGAAGATAGAGGAGGAAAGCAGCCACGGAAGCGAGGCTCACCGCCACTACCACCGACCATTGCAGCTCGAGCCGGCCGGTCCCGTAGAGCCCTAGCACCGCCTCGATCCCCACGCACGTAGCGGCCGCCGCGATGAGCGCGAAGGCGATGATGTTGATCCCTTTTCTGAGCGCCTTCGCGGCCGCCAAAGAGGCCAGCGCCGAGGAGAGCTCGGCCGTGAGAGCGATGGGAATACCGATACGGAGCGACCACCCGAGCGCGCCGTCGAAGAGGTCCAACGCGACCAGGAATGCGGGCACTGCGCAGGCCGCCACGAGAATCGCCAGAGCGGGGCGGGAGCGAAGCCTGAGCGGGGAGGTCATGAGAATCCACGCGAGGACCAGCGAAGCCAAGGGATAGAGCGCCCAGGTGAGCTCGCGGCTCATGAGGAGGTTCATTGCGCACACGACCGCGGCGGCGATAGCCGTGGAGACCGACATCACCTCCCAGACAATCTTATGTCGCTCCCGGTCGGTGAGTTTTTCCCAGTTTTCGGGATCGATAAAACGCGCTTCGCGCGCGGCGTTTTCCGCCTTCGCATTCGCCCCGAAACTGGGCGTTCCGCACAGCGGACAGGCCGAGGCTTTTTCCTCGAGTTCGACTCCGCAATTCGGGCAATACGGCATGCGGTCACTCCTCGGATAGATTGCATTCGATCCGCACGTGGAGACCGAGTCTCCGGAGGCGGGTGAAAAACAGCCGTTCCAGCTCCCGGGACTCCCCCAGGCTCCCTATGCTGATGTAAAGGATGCTTCTCCAACTGATAATGCCGACTTCGGGTTTGTTCTTGGCCAGCATCTGTATGAAGTCGAAGCGCTCCACCTGATCCTCGATTTCTGGTGGCAAGCTCACAGCGCCTAGATTGGAGAGACCTGCCGTATAAAGATCTTCGCCGAAAACGCGGAAAAGGACACGGAATACGAGGGTCTTAAGCGGCAGGGGGAGTACGCGGAAGATCATGCTCCCAGATGCGGAGACATTGCGCGACAGCTGGCGACCCATCGTCTTCGCGTCGGTCTCGAAGCGGAGCTGATAGTGCGCACGCCGGGCGATCTCGGCGAGATCGCGCCGCCCCAGACGCATGTCTTGGCTAACGCAAGCGAAGAGGCTGAAGTTGCGATTCGTCGCCGACGGCAAGAGCCTTCGCATGTCGACAGGGACGGAGACGACGAGGTTCGGTCTCGCACCGAAAACCGCCCCCGCGCGAACGCCGGCTTTCGTCCGGGAAAGCCAAATCGTCTGCAGGGCGTCGATATAGGTCGCCACGAGGAGCTCGGTCAGCGATACCCCGAAGCGCTTGGCTTCCGCGAGGGCGTCGGTGAGCGGGATTTGGCCACAAATCGTCCTATAGCGATGCAGGGGCAGCGGCGTAGAATACAAGCGGAAGGCGGGACGAATTTTGTCCGGCGCAGGGATGGCCTCGCGATAGTACCGATGGTAGGCATCTTCGTATTCTTCCGGAGCCGGGGCGCCTCCGAGCGCATAAAGATCGGGATCATCATTTTTTTCGGAGGGACGCGGAATGGAAGTCCCTGCGGAAGATCTAAAGGTGAGGCGGCAGTACTCGACGAGGAGGTTCTTTTAAAAACCGCAAGCCCCCCGTACCGTCGGTCAGCGAGTGATGGAACTCGCAGGCAATCCTCCTGCCGGCGACGCGAACGCGGAAGAGACAGGTTCCCCTCGCATTCACGTCGTAGTCCTGCGAAGGGGAGGCGCTGTCGGGCCCGACGAGTATCCGATTCCTGCAGGGAGCCAGGTAGTGCCAGAAGAGCCCGCGCTTGAGCTCCACCGCGAAATAGGGAAAGCGCGCGATGACAGCGTCGAGAGCGGACTGCAGCAGCGGGGCATCGACCTCCTCGGCCATGGTGGCCGAAAGCCTGAATAGCTTGGTTTCGACCGCGTCCGTGACGGAGGGCATGATGATCGCCGCATTGTCGAGGATGTACCAGATTCCGGTCTCGTCGTGGATAGCCGTGCGCGACCGCGGCTCGTTCGTGCGCTCGTTTATCATGGCTAACCGCCCACGTCCGCCCATTCGATACCCTCGCCCGAAGGAATGTCGCGCGTCGCCACTCTCCCTATCAGAACCGGCAGCAGTTCGGGATCGAGCCCCGGCCGCAGAATTTTCTCCGTACGCAGGATGGCGAGATCGCTGGCGGCGAAGGTCTCGCCTTCTTTGATGGCGCGCATCGCGTGCACCGAGCGGTTCGTCCTGCGGTAATTGGCGGCCTCGCTGGGAGCGAGACGCTTGATGCCGTCCCCGAGGACCGCCTCGATCTGGGCCGAGCCGAACTCCGACGCGAGCGAGGCGATGGCCTGTTCGGGGCTAAGAGCCTGGACCGCCCGAATCGCCCGGGACATCTGGGCGAACTGCACAGGCGCGAGGGCGATCGCGTCGTCGAGGCCCGGGTCGTCGCGGGAGAGGCAGACATGTTTCTCGACGATGACGCCGCCCGCGGCTATCGACAGGGCCGGAACCAGGACAGGGTCGAGGGAATGGTCAGACACTCCGATCGGCAGGCCGAAAAGGGCTCCGAGGCTTCCGAGGACGCGCAGGTTGTACTCCGTCGCGGGAGCCGGGTAGGAGGTCACGCAATGGAGAAGAGCGACGCCTGGCGCGTCGCCGACCCCGTTCGCGCCGCGCGCGGGGAAATGGCCGAGCGCGCGGTCGATATCGCCCAAGACGGAGACCCCGCTCGAAAGGATGACGGGCAGGCCGTAGGAAGCCACCTCATCGAGGAGAGGGAAGTGGTTGAGCTCGGGGCTCGCGATCTTCATCGCCTCGCATTCGATCCGACGGAGGAGCCTGGCGCCGCGAAGGCCGAATGGCGTGCATAGGAACAACAGTCCCGTCGCTTCGGCGTATTCCTTCAATGCCGCGTAAAAGTCCTCGTCCTCCTCGAGCTGTCGGAAGCGGTCGTACAAGGCGATTGCCCCTCCGGGAAGGAGGACCTGACCGGTGTGGGGGTGGAGGATCTCGTCGGCGAACACGCACTGGAACTTCACGCAATCGGCGCCGGATTTCCGAGGCGGCCGCGATCAGCTCGCGAGCCTTGGCGAGATCGCCGCCGTGGCCGGTGCCGATTTCGGCGATCACCAGAGCCTTGCCCGGGCCGAATCGCCTGGCGCCGACGGAAAAAGTGGCGGACATGCGGGGCTCCGTATCCTTACTGCTTGCGCGCGCTCGCGCATTGGGATATCATATCATTACGGTAGCGCCTAATGCAAAGGAGAACCGAATGGAAGTCAATTACTGCGATGTCTGCAAGAAACCCGTCGAAAATCCCATACCGACGAGGACGATCTTCCGGGTCGCCGACATCGACATCTGCGAATCCTGCAAAGATGATCTCGACGTGGCGGTAAAGAATACCGTTCGCGGCAAACAGCCCTTCGATTACGGCTGGTACGACGAGCTGTCCCTCAAGGTGCTCAGGGATGGGGTCCAGAAAGGCAAGATCAACCTCAAGCGTTGATTTATGCGCTGATTCGCTTCGTTCGTTTTTTGCTCCTCGTTGCTCGCGAATAGGCCCCCGATGGGGCCTATTCCGCTTTCGATGAGTGTCATGGAAACAAGCTGATTGCTCTCCGTAAAAGTTTCGGGAATACCGCAAGCATTGCTTATCCCTTCCGCTTAAACGTCAAAAAACGTCTCGTGGTTGACAGTATTTCAAAGCCTGTGCTATGGTTTTTCGGCAGTTCGGTTGCAAGGAGTACACATGTCCGGCCACAGCAAATGGGCGACAATAAAGCACAAGAAAGGAGCATTGGACGCCAAGCGCGGCCAGATGTTCACGAAGATCATCAAGGAGATTTCCATCGCCGCCAGGATGGGCGGCGGTGACGCCGAAGGCAACCCTCGCTTGCGCACCGCGGTCCTCAAGGCCCGCGCCGCGAATATGCCCAAGGACAATATAGATCGCGCGATAAAGAAAGGCACCGGGGAGCTCGAAGGCGTCAACTATGAAGAGCTCATCTACGAAGCCTACGCTCCCGGAGGCGGCGCGCTTCTTATCGAAGTCCTTACCGACAACAAGAACCGCGCAGCCGCCGAGATCCGCAATATCCTCACTCGATCGGGATCGAACCTCGGCGCGACAGGCTCGGTAGCCTACCTCTTCAAGCGAAAGGGAGTCCTCTCCTACGACGGCGAAAAGTACACCGAGGACAAGATCATGGAGGCCGCGCTCGAGACCGGCGCCGACGATGTCCAGAACGAGGACGGCGAGCTCGTCGTCTACACCGCGCCCGACGCTTTTGAGACTGTGCTCAATGCCATGAATAAAGGCGGCTTCGAGACCGGACGGCGCCGAGATATCGATGGTGCCCGAAGCCTACCTGACGCCCGACAAAGAGACGGCGTCCAAGGTCCAGCGGCTCATCGACAGGCTGGAGGAGTGCGAGGACGTCCAGAACGTCTACCATAATGTCGAGATCCCCGAAGGCCTCGACGAGTAATCCGGCGCCCGACGCGTACCAGGGGGCCGGACCGCCGGCGAGCCGCGCAAGGCGGATCGCCCGCAGGCCGGCCCTCCGCATTCTCGGCATCGATCCCGGGCTCGCGTCGGTCGGCTACGGCGTTCTCGAAGGCCGCGGCCCCACCTTGCGCTATCTTGGCCATGGCTGCATAGTCACCCGAAAGGAAGAGGAGATCGGCAAGCGCCTCCTCTCGATTTTCGCCGCCGTATCGGATCTCATCGAGGAATGGGGCCCGATGCGCGGCGGCGATGGAAAGCCTGTATTTCTGGAAGAACGTGAGCTCGGCCTGCCGGTCGCCGAGGCCAAGGGCGTCATCCGCCTGGCCTTCGCGCGAGCCGCTTCCTCCGGTCGCGAATACAGCCCCACGGCTATCAAGCAGGCAGTGTCCGGCTCGGCCAGATTCCGAAAAGGGACAGGTGCAGGAATTGGTACAGGCTGCTTTGGTCTCGAAGAAGCGCCCGGACCGGATCACGCGGCAGACGCCCTGGCCGCTGCCATCTGCCGAGCCAACCACCGAGGCCCGCTTGAAGAATTGCGGGCATGAGGTCCCACTCTAACGACCGACTTGCGCGCGGCCTGGTCCGCCTATTACACTTATAAAAATAAGAGATTCGAGGGGCGACATGGAAGTGAACCCTGCTTCGAAGGCCGACATCCGCTCGATAGCGTGGAAAGAACAAGATCGCGATGAGGATCGCCCAAGCACTATCGGAGCGCGAGGGTTTCCTTCTCATCGGGCACCGCAACCCCGACGAAGATTGCGTCGCCGCGATGGTCTTTCTTTGGCCTGCTCGCGAGCAGACTCAACAAGGCCGCTTACATTTACCTCTGCGGCGACGTCCATGAGCAGTTTTCCTACCTCCTCAACATCTGCACCTACAATTCCATAGTCGTGCTCCGCGACGACGACCCGCTGCGGGGGACGATCCAGGCGATCGTTGCGCTGGACACTCCCAAAGTCGAGATGCTCGAGACGAGGGAAGATATACGGGGATTGATAGCCGATCCGGGCGTCCTCAAGATCGAGATCGACCACCACCTCGGCTCAGACTCGAACTATTTCGGCGACGATGGCTATCGCCTCGTGGCAGCCGCTTCATCGGCGAGCGAGCTCGTCGGCTATCTCGGGCTCAAGATGGACGAAGATCCCCGATTCAGACTGGGCGAGGGTTCCGGCGGCTTTCTTGCGCGTAATTTCGTCCTCGCCGTGCTCACCGGCATCATAGCCGACTCGCGGATGGGCAAATACCTGATAACCAAGCGCGAGCGATGGTTCTACGAGCATTTCAGCTCGCTTTTCGACCGGCTGCTCGCTCAAAAGACGGCGGCAGGCTCGGGCAACTTCACCTCCAAGGAAGAGGTTTTCCAGGCCATCGCCTCTCTATCCTCCGAGGAGGAGGATTGCTATCGCCGAATGATGTCCGCGCGGGGCCGGCTCGGCTCACTCGAATATGTTCTCCTCGGGGCGGACGAGGCATCGGCTATCCACGACCAGTTCGGCGAAGAGACGCTCACCACGATCGCCAAGGCGGTGGCCGACGCGCTGGCCGAGGAAGGCGGCAAGCTCGGGCTGGTTGCCTACCCTGATCATCCTTCCGTCTCGGATCTCCTGCAGTTCCGCGTCAGGAGGAGCCATGCCTACCGGGACCTCGATCTCCGCGATATTCTGGGCGCTCTAGCCGCCACGAACGGGGGAGGGCACCCCGGGGCCGTGGGATTCAGGTTCCCCAAATCCGAGGCGAATGATTTCATGGCCTTCGGCCTGGCGATAGCCGCGAAGATCGAGGCCATTTCCGGCGGCGCCGGAAAGACCTAGACGCCTGACTTCCGAGAGCCGCCGAGCTGCCCGCAAGCGGCCATTATCGAGGCTCCCTTCGTGGCCCGCTTCTTTACCGAGCAGCCTTCATCCGCCAGCCATGAGGCGAATAGATCGAGGTCCTCGTCGCGGGGAGTGCGAGTCAACGGCTTTCGGCCTGGATTGTAGGGTATCAGGTTGACTATGCCCCGCCCGACCCGGGAGCAGAACGCGGCAGCCTCGCGCGCGTCCGCTCGAGAATCGTTGATGCCGGGCATAAGGCACCAGTTGACGCCCACGGCGAAGTTCCGGCGCATCGGGTAGGCTGCCAGCGAGGCAGCCAGCGCGTCGAGCCCGAGGCTGCGGTTGACGGGCATGAGCACGCTTCGCTTCTCGTCGTTTCCCGCGTTGAGGCTGATGGACAGGTTGAGGCGCTTCAATCCGAGCTTTCGGAGCGCCTCGATTCCGCCGGGCGGTCCCGAGCTGCATACAGTGAGCCGTTCAAGAGAATAGCCGAAGCCCCGGCGGTCGCCGAGCACGCGGATTGCCCGTGCCGTCTGGTCGAGGTTGTCCAGGCATTCGCCCATGCCCATGAAAACGATGTTGCCGCACGTCCAGCCCAGGGCAAGGCGCGCGGTCAGGACCTGGGCGACGATTTCGGCGGAAGTGAGGTTGCGCGCGAGCCCGGACGAGCCCGTCTCGCAAAAGGCGCAGCCCATGCGGCAGCCTACCTGGGAGGAGACGCAGAGACTGGACTTTGTGCCGTCGCCGCCGGGCATGGGTATCCGCACGCACTCGATCTCCTTCCCGTCGCCGAGCGCCAGGACCGCCTTCTGCGTGCCCGCAGCCTCGCCGAGCACGCGCCGGACTTCGAGCAGGCCGACCTTGAACCGGCCGGACCAGGCCGCGAAGGAGGCAGCAGACAGGCCCAAGCCGCTCGGGTCGAGGCGTCCGGTCTCGAAGGCTCGCGAGTAGATCCGCCGGGCGAGTCCGGCTCCCGAGGGGAGCAGGCGCTCGGCCGAATCGATCAGCTCTGTCGAATCGAGGCCGAGGATATCGATCGCTTCAGTCGCTTCAGTCACGCCGCGAGTTTAGCTTTTGGAGGCTTCCAGGGCAAGCGCACAAAAAATAGCCGCCCCAGGTTGGGGCGGCTGTCGTATCCTTTTCGACACTCTCCTAGAAGTGGAAGCGCGTCTCGATGCTGATGCTCGGCGCCATCTCGGGGATGCCCGCGGCAGCGTCGGCGAGGTTGGCGTACTGTATAGTTCCGTCCGAGTTGCGCACGGGCACGGTCTGGAACAGTATGGCCAGGTCGAGGTTCGGGGTCTTAGGCACGGGGATGTCGATCTCCCCGCCGAAGAGCGTGTTCTGGTCGAGGAATTGGAAATTGCCGGCCTCGATGGAGCTCGCGACGCCTCGCTTGTCGTAGGTGATCGCGCCCGCCAGGTTGATAAAGGGAATGAGCCCCTTCTTGATCACGAGCCTGGCGTGGAACTCGTCGTTGCCGAGCACGATCTGCTGTGAGGCGCCGGCATCGAGCGACCAGGGCCAGAAGTAGCCGAAATTGAAGTCGAGCTTGTCCTTGAGTATCTTGAAGCCGCCTTCTCCGTAGATGCCCATCACGTCCGGCGTGCTCGAATAGCTCGTCGGGTTCGCCAGGTAGCTCAAGTACTGGGCCGCGCAATACGCCCGCATGCGGTCGTACGTGTCGTCGAAGAAGCTGGGCCGGAAGATCCCGGTGAAGTAGCGGTACTCGAGGCGCCAGTCGATGAACAGCACGTTCCCGATGAGGCCGCCCGCCGCGCCCCAGTTTTTGACCTCACTGGTCGTGGAATCGTAGACGAGCTGAGGCTGGAAGCCCGCGCTGACGGTACCTCCGCCCGTCTTCGGGAGGTCGACGGTGGTGTACGGAATCGTAGCCGCTCCGTCGGCAAAGGCCCTGATGCCGAAGACGGAGCCCGTGATTATGGGCAGGTCGAGGTCGAGGCCGGCGCTGATCAGCTTGAGGGCGTCGGACGAGTCGCCCAACGGAAGTAGACTCGGGTCGTCCGATGCCGGAGCCCAGTCGACGACTGCGGAGGCCCCGAGGGCGAGCTTGGAGTCAGGGATCGGCCTGAAGAACGCGCGGCCGCCAAAGATCTCCGGATCGGTCAGGTCGTTGGCTACGAGTTCGAAGCCGCCCGGACCGGTGTCCAGCCCCATGTCGAAGCCGAGCCGGCGGACCGAGGGGAAGTCCGTGTCGTTCGCGTAGTTGCGCATGATTAGGCCATGGCCGAGGGTCATGTCCTCGAGGTTGCCGACCTTGATGAAGAAGGGATCCTGGTATTGGGTCCCATACTCGAAGTACTTGATCTTTAGGGCGAGGTCGATAGCGAGGTACTTGGCCCCGTCGAGGTAGTCCCCGCCCTGGAACTGCGGGACGCCGAAGGCCCACTCGTTGTTGCCGTTTGGATGGTACCAGTCGTTCGGGTCGAAGAGATTGGAGCTGTAGATGACCGGCAGGTAGAGTCCGAGCTTGACCTTGCCGAGCACAAGGTTCGGCTGGATGATCGCCTGCGAGTACGTGGTCGAATCGATCGTCACCGAGCCTATCTCGAAGCCGAGGTTGTCGCGGAGCCAGGCCATGAAGGGAGATTCCGGGGCCGGCGCTGCAGCCGGTTGAGGCGCGGCAGCCGGTTGCGGCGTGGGTTCAGGCGCGGCCGTTGGGGGAGTCTCGGTCCCCGCCTGCTCCGGCACGGGCCGTG
>CAWHFT010000114.1:0-5960 GCA_963828175.1 uncultured Spirochaetota bacterium | reverse complement strand
GTTCTGTAGTACCTACTGGTTAGACTATTACGTATTGCTGACCCTCAACTACGGTTGCTCGGGCAACCGGAGCCTGCAGCTTTCGCGAACCGGCCAATTGCCGGGCGGCTCGGCCTTCTACGCCGAGTACACGTTCTATACGGACAAGGCCGGAAGCTACGAGCTCTGGTATGGCGGGACCCCTCCCGGCTCCAAGGACGAGTACACGCTGTCCTTCGCCTCGCCCGTCACGGTCATCCTGGACGGCGGCGGCCCGCGCCCCCTTTTCCGCGAGGACGTCAACGTCGTCGAGCGATACGCCCCCGCGTACTCTTGGGTGCGAACGCCGGCGATCGACCTGACGCAGGGCGCCCACGTCATCCGGTTCGAGGTCTCGGCCAAGCGCCGCCTGGACGACCGATTCTTCTTCTACCTCGATGCCTTCTTCCTCGCGAGTCCCGAGGCATTCGCCGCCGCGAAGGCCGACCGCACGGGGTTCCCTGCGTTGTTCCCGAAGGACCCCGACGACCGGAGCATCGACCATCCTTTCCGCAGCGTCGAGGACTACCAGTCTCAAATCCAGGCCAAGCCCGCCGTCGTGGGCCCGTATATCGAGCTCTCGGACGAATACTCCCTGATGGGAGACTATCTGGGGGCGCTCAAGACGCTCTCGCAAGCGATCATCGTCGAGCCCAAGAACCCGGATCTCCGGCTGCTCAGCGCCAAGAACCGGATATGGCGCGGCGACGTCAAGGAAGGCATCGAAGCCTACGGAATCTATATCTCCCTGCGTCCGGACGACCTCTCCGCCTACGAGGAGGCGGGCAAGATAGCCGCCTGGTCGGGCCGCTACTCGGATTCGGAGTACTTCTACAAGACCGGGCTCGCCGCCTTCCCGGGCAACGCCTCGCTCACGGTGAACATGGGTCTCTCCATGCTGTGGGCGAGCAGGGTCGCCGACGCCGAGCGCGAGTTCGCCCAGGCGGAAAAGGCCGCCCTGCGCGACGAGGCGAACGCGGCCGCGCTCGCCGCTATCTATCGGGAGAACGGCTTTCCCGACCGGGCGCTCGCGGTCTACGAAAAGGCGATAGCCGCCTATCCGTCCTACCTCGGCCTTTACTTGGACGAGGAGGCCCTTCTCGCAGCGGTTGGCAAGGATCAGGCCGCCAAGGATGTCGAAACGCGGATAGCCGCCGCCTTCACGCCTTCGCCGGAACTCGACGCTGTCCTTGCGGCGGCCCAGGCGAGACGCCAGCTCAAGGCCGACCGCATCGCCCAGCTCGAGTCGCGCATCGCGGCCGATCCTGAGGACTTCGGGCTCCGGGACGAGCTGACGAGAGTCTACGCCTGGAACGGACGAGTGGCCGAGGCCGCTCGGCAGCTCGAGTCCATACTGGCGGCAAGGTTCGCCCGGGCGATCTCGGACTCGGACGATGCCATCGCCGACGTCTACGCGGCGCAGTTCTCCGCCGCCGCCTTACGCGCCGACGCCGACACGCGCATCGCCCTCCTCGCCAGCCTCCGTGCCAAGGCCGAGGCCGCGCGGGTCGCCGCCAACAAGGCTTGGGCGGCGCTCCAGGCCGCCGAGAAAGCCGCGGCGGCTCCTCAAAGCGCCGGCAAGACCGCCCCCTCGGCCGACGCTCCGCGCGCGACCGCGGTGGCCGCGTTCGGCGACCTGGCCGCGGCGGTAGCCGCGCTTCAGGCCGAGGACGCGCGCGCGACGCTGCTCGACCAGCGGGCCGACGCGGTCAAAGCGTCCATGGACGCCGCGGCGCAGCGCGACGACGCCGACGAGAAGGCCTTCAAGGTGCTGACTTCCGGACTCGGCTGGACCTTCGACGCGACGTACGCCGCCGACGAGCTGGCCGTTCCCGCGTCGCGCGGAGAACAGATAGCCGCTCTCGCGCGGGCGAGGGTCCTCCTGCTTTCGAAGGACGCCAAGCTCGCCAAGGACGCCCAGGTCGCGCTCGCCGCGGTCAGCCAGGACAGCCTCGCCGCCGCCAAGCTGCAGGCCCAGCTCATGATCGAGGCGCGCTATGACTACCGTACGCTGTTCAAATCCGCGTCCGACGACTCGGCGGCCGCAGCCTCGCCGGCCCTCGCAGCGGCTGCGCGCGAGCTGCAGACGGTCGCCGCCGCGCCTGCCCCGGAGACGGCCGTCGCGGCGCCGACCGACGCCGCCGACGCGGCCGCAGTCGACACTTACGCGGCCGCCCTGCAGGACAGCGTCGGGACGGCCCTGTCGGCCGACACGCAGATCGCTGCCTCGGCCACGGCCGCGCGCGGCGTCCTGGTCGCGGTGTCTCAAGCTGCTACGACTCTCGAGGACCGGCGGATCGCTCGAGCCTGGTATTCCTTCGAATCCTCGGCGCTCGACCTCCGCTCGGAGCTCGGCGCCTACTATGACGGGCTCGGGCAGGCCCAGGCGGCCACCAGGCAGTACCGCCGCGTCCTCGCCCTGGATCCGGCCAACATCCGCGCCATGCACAGCCTCGCCCTCTCCGAAGAGAAGGCGGGGGACTGGGCGGCGGCGGCGGCGCTCTTCAAAGCGGTAAACGCGGCCGATCCCTACTACCTCAACGCCGCTGCGGAGTACAACTCTCTCGCCAAGGCGCACGCGCCGGGCTTCGAGACGTCCACGGTCTTCCTCGCGGACACGAACCTCTTCGATTACCGCTCCGACGCGAGCGCACTGTTTCCCCTGGGTTCCTTCCTGGCCCTCAAGCCCTATGTCGACGTGCGCTCCATCAGGGACCGCTACGCTGGCGTACCGGCCTTCATCGACGCGAGCGTCGGGCTCGAGACGCCGATCACGTTCGCCTTCGGTTCCTCGGGGGACAGCCTCGTCGTAAGGCCTTCCGCGTCGTTCATCGGCACGAGCGCGGACTTCGTGGCGCCGGGCGCCACGACCGTCGACCCCTCCCAGTTCCTCGGCGCCCTAAGCGGATTCACCGCGGGCGGCCTGGCCGTGGACTCCGCCTTCGGGGCATGGAAAGGCACGGTCTCGTATACC
Source organism: uncultured Spirochaetota bacterium (assembly GCA_963828175.1). Lineage (GTDB taxonomy): Bacteria > Spirochaetota > Spirochaetia > Treponematales > Rectinemataceae > UBA1306. Next base: position 2,968 of record CAWHFT010000114.1, on the reverse strand, counting down.
TACGCGCCGCTTCCCGACAGCCTCAATCCGGCGAATATGCTGCTTTACGCGCATAAGCTGGAGCTTTCGGAAGGGGCCTACCTGCCTTTGAGCGGGGTCTTCCGCTATCTCGCGCCGCGGTTTTACGCGTTCGGAGGCTATGTCCCCGACGACATGGACAATCTGTACAGCATGGTACTCGCGGAGGTGATACCCGCCTTCAGGCTCCAGGACTCGCCGTGGTCGAACCTAGGGGTTCCCCTCGACCTCATCCTCGAGGACTCCAAGTACCCAAGAACGACGCCCTACTACGCGGCCGACCAGGCTCTCACCGCCAAGGGCGGCCTTCTCTACCAGTCCACGTTCTCCATGAATGGCGGCGAAGCCCTCTCGCTCAGCCTCGAGGGCATGGGCGGCATCTATACATTGGAGACGTTCTCGCCTTCGATTTCCCATTATCCATATCTTTACGCCTTCGCGCGGCTCGACTGGATACGCAGCGAGGTCACCTACTTTATCTCGCTCGAGGCTTCGGCGGTCGACCCGTTCAACCCAATCGCGCCCGAATATTGGTCTTTTTCGATTCTGGGAGGCATTTCCGCCAAGCAGCCTTCCCTCATCGCCCCGTAGTCTCTGGTAATTCTTTACATAATTTGGGAGGAAAGTATTGATTAACTACTATAAGTGTGATAAGTTCAATCTACTAGTTAAAAATCTCCGACTTGGTCGGCAACCCGCCCGAACACGAGCCTTCCGCTCGCGTCCGTGGTTAAAGAGGTGGCCTATGAGAAAGATCAGCCTTCTCCCAATCATCGCAGCGATATTGTCGTCATGTACACTGTTCACTGGAAATCAGAATCCCGGGACAGCTCCTTCCAATGCCGACATTGCGGCGTTCCAAAAAACCTTCATGTCGAGCTATTACGCCGAGAGAGGAAGCGGAACGCCCACGGGAGCGAGGGCCCTTACGCCGTTCAGCGCGCGGGCGACCTCCGGGGCCAGAACTACTGTGCCGTTTCCCTCCACGCCTTACCTTTGGGCAAATTTGATCGGAAAGAACACGGTCATCGTCGGGGATTATCCGGAACCTCTCCAGACAACCTCATTTACCGTTACTGCCAAGGGAACGATAACCAGCATTCAATGGGCGATTGGCATTAATGGGGGCGCGCTGATGACCGGCTCATGGGCCGTCTACGACGTTATGGCAACGACGACCTACAATGCCCCCGGCGATATCCGCAAGACTTATGTCGAGGAATACTACGTCGCGGATTGCGGAGTCGGCGATGACCCCGGAACATGGACTAATAATGATCCCATCGTGACGTTGAACGGCGCGGCGGCGACTCAGAACCAGGCTGCTCGCCTCCAGATGGTCCTCACCTTCCAGGACGGCAGCACGAGGACCGAGACTATAATCTCCTCGTCGCTCGCCGGGGGGCCAAAGTTCCCCGCTTCCGCATTCAATGTCAACGGTTCTCTCGATCTCAGCCAAGCCACCATTCCGACGTGGACTACGAATCCAAACGTCATGTTCTCGTCGATCGTCCAGTATTACGTCACGCCCAGCACCAACCCCAATTTCTGGTTCTGGACGGGCTCTAACAATCAGACTATTTTGGGAATTCGCTATTACACTGAAGTGGCCACTCCGCCGACCGGCTCGGGCGCCTATACCGCCTATACGACCAGCTACGAGAAGGCGCTCGACAACCTGACGACGACCGGCGGAACCTTCACCACGACGCTGAGCGGCGTAACCGCGGGCTCCAACTTCCAGACTCTCGCGGAAACCGTCCTCAGACAGCAAGTGGTCTATGGATTGGGCATGTCAACTGGATCAAGCCCCTACTACGTCCCCACCGGGACTGGGGCGCCCACGACGAATATGCAGACCCGAGTCGTCAATATCACGGGCAACAGCACTTTCTACCTCAACCAGATGAATTCCGATTTCGTAAGTCTGAGTGTTCCGACGGCCAGCGCCGACGCGCTATTAACGGCTAATCCATCCCTCAATGTCTTCACGCGCACGGAGTCCATCACTCCATCCGCCGGGATTCTTCCTTTCGCGATCGCAACAACCGATGTATCTGGACTCGGAAGCTTGGGCACCCTCGTTACCTCCATCACCGAAGGTACGGCGACCGTCTCAGTTAGCGGCGCCCCGACTTCGAACGTCACCGGGGCGGCTGCTGAATACTCGTTCTCCGGTCAGCAGGCGATCGGTCTCAGTACGGTTAGCACACTAGATCTCTCCAGCGCGGGCACCGTTGAGGCCTGGGTCTATATAACTGTCTACACCGACACTGCAGGCATCGTCCATAACGGCGTCAAAATCGATTTCTCGGACGAAGGATATTCACTCCAAGGCTGGGGTGCAAGCGGGCAGATCGGGATCATCCTCGACCAGAAGGATCCGAACCCTGGCGAATCCTATGATTATGTCCTCAGCTCCACCAACCTTGCCGTAGACAAGTGGTATTATGTTGCGGCGACTTGGACAAATCCACGAAGAAAATATGTCTCTATATCAACGGCGCCCAAAACTCTACGGGGACGATGAATGTATCAACGGCGGGTGTTCGCCACGATACCGACCAAGTGCTGTTAGGGTCGCAGCTGCCTTCGATCTATAGTAGCAGCTACGGCTATTTCGGGCTCAATGGCAAGATCGTTGGAGTCAACATAACCCCATCGGCCCTAACAGCCGCTCAGATCCTGACCAACTACAATACCTATAAGGGCAGCACAGGATCCTGGTAGCGCTCATTTACTGTTGATCAAAGACCGCTCCGAAAGGGGCGGTCTTTGTCTGCTCGTGTATTTTCAAAGCCTGACTTAGAATGTGCACTATGCTACGGTTGGATCGGACTATTGCACTTCTGGCAAAGCAGTTATTTGCCCAATATACGATCCTTACTCTGCTCAGGTGATCGGTGTTGTAGCCTCCCGCGATATTTTCCTGCAAACGCTGACATGCTCG
>CAWHFT010000113.1:0-18397 GCA_963828175.1 uncultured Spirochaetota bacterium | reverse complement strand
TGGTATCGCCGCGGGCAGCGCGTGCGAGCGGCGTGTCGAACCGGACGGCCGCCTCCGCGGCGATGCGCCCGATGGAGGGGCCGGATGCGTAGGCCTCGACGCAGCCCGAGCGGCCGCAGGCGCACTTCCTTCCCTCCGGGTAGACGATGACATGGCCGATCTCCAGGGCCTTGTCGTCCACGCCGCCGAAGATGCGTCCGTCTTCGATGTAGCCGCCACCGATTCCCGTGCCCAGTCCGACGAACAGCAGCCCGCGCGACCCTTGGGCTCCGGCCCTGCCGGAGGAGCCGCCCCTGACCGCCCACTCCGCGTAGGCGGCCAGGTTGCCGTCGTTGCGCACGAAGGTCGGAGCGCCCGTGGCGCGCGCGATCGCCGACCGGAGGTCGACTCCCTGCCACCCCGGGATGTTGGCCGCCTCGCCCGCCACGTGGCCGCTCGGGTCGACGCCGCCGGGGGTCCCCGCCCCTACCGTGGCAACTGTCTCGCCCTCGCTGCCGGCGAGGGCGCCCAGCTCGGCGAGGATCGCGTCGACGACCTCGAGCACCGCCGCGGCTCCGGCGGAAGCCGGCGTCGGCCGCGAGGAGCGCCTCGAGACCCGGCCATCAGCCTCGAGGCGGAACCCCTTTATGCTCTGCCCGCCGATGTCCAGGCCAAGGTAGGCCTTCATCACAACTCGTATCTCTCCCCGTACTTGACCACCTGCACTTCGGGCACGCCCTTCTCGCGCAGGAACTTGTCCATGTGCGCCAGTCCCGCCTGCTCGCCGTGCACAAGGAAGACCTTCTTGAGCTTGGAGCGGTCGAGGCCCGACATCCAGTCCCAGGCTTCCTGGTAGTCCGCGTGGGCCGAGAAGGCGTTGATCTCCTCGACGCGCGCGCGCACCTTGAAGATCTCGCCGTGGATGCGCACCTCGCTCTCGCGGTCGCGGATGCGCCTGCCCAGCGTGTTCGCGGCCATGTAGCCGACGATGAGGATCGTCGAGCTCGGGTCCGAGATCATATGGATGAGATGGTGCTGGATGCGCCCTGCCTCGCACATGCCGTCGGCCGAGACGATGATCACCGGCCCCTTGTAGTCGTTCAGCCGCTTCGAGTCCTGCACGCTCGACGAGAAGTGGAGGCTGTTGAAGCCGAACGGATTCTCGTGGTGCCTTACGAAAGCCTCGTGCGTCTCCTCGTCGTAGCACTCGGGGTGAATCTGGAAGATCGAGGTCGCGTTGATCGCCATCGGGCTGTCCACCCAGATCGGGATCTCGGGTATGCGCTTCTGGTCGACTAGGAGATGGAAGTAGAACACCAGCTCCTGCGTGCGCTCGATCGCGAATGCGGGGATCACCAATCGACCGCCCCTGGCCACCGTCTGGTTGACGGCATCGGCCAGCTTGTCCATCGCGTCCTCGGTGGACTCGTGCAGCCGGTCGCCGTAGGTCGCCTCCAGGACCATGTAATCCATCGCCGGGATCGACGCAGGGTCTCGGATGATCGGCTTGCCCTTGCGGCCCAGGTCGCCGGTGAATGCTATCGTCACTTCGCGGCCCGAACGGTCGCGCGCATGCGTGTAGGCCATCGCCGAGCCGAGGATGTGCCCCGCGTCGTACAGTTCCACCTTGACGCCGTCGCCTATCGGCATAGGCCGGTTGTACGACACCGTGACGAACTGGCTCGTCGCCTTGATCACGTCCTCCTCGTCGTACAGCGGCTTCCACTCGAAGCTCGAGCCTCTCTTCGCCGCCTGCTTGCCCAAGTACTCCGCGTCGCGCGCCTGGATCGAGGCCGAGTCCATCATCACCACGCCCGCCAGGTCGCGGGTCGCCGGCGTCGCGTAGATGTTGCCGCGATACCCGCGCTTGGCCAGGAGCGGCAGCATGCCGCAATGGTCGAAGTGCGCGTGCGTGAGGATCACCGACGAGATCGACTCGGGATCCGGCACGAGGCTGCGGTTCTTCTCCTCCGCCTCGTCGCGCCTGCCCTGGAAGGCCCCGCAGTCGATCAGGCAGCGCGAGCCGTCGATGCTGAGGACATGCTTGGACCCGGTGACTTCCCCGGCCCCGCCCTCGGAATGGAATCGTATGCTCATGGGCTCGATCATAGTCTCGAAGGGGCGGGGATGCAAATATAAAGGGGGAGCACGAGCGTTAGCACATCAGCGCCTCGATGCAAGACTCCCACCATCGTTCACCTGAGCGGCGCAAGAGACTTTTTCTGGACCGCCCAGGGCGGGGCCTGTCGCCATCGAGCCCGCGGCTCCCCCTGGGCTGCGGCCTCCTCGGGCGCGCAACGCGCGCCCTGCGGTGGCCTTCGCCACCCCCACTCGGCGCCTCTTCCATTTGACTTACCTGACAAGCCGTCGTAGAGTTGAGGCGAAGACCGAAGGAGGGAATCATGGCCATCATCACCATCGCGCGAGAGATCGCCGCCCTCGGGGAGGAGCTAGCCAGGGAGCTCTCCCGCGTCACGAACTACAAGCTCATCGACCGCGAGTTCCTCGAGAAGCGCCTGGGCGATTACGGGCTCGACGCCGACAAGCGGGAAAAATACGACGAGAAAAAGCCGGGTTTCTGGGCGTCCCTCTCGCAGGAAAGGGACGATTACCTCCATTTTCTCAAGGCCGCTCTTTTCGAGGAGACGATAGACGGCGACTGCATCGTCGTCGGGAGGGGCGGAGCGGCGATCTACAAGTCCGTCCCGAGCCATATATCCATCAAGGTGGTCGCGCCTTTGGCGGTGCGCATCGAACGCGTAATGAAGACCTACGGCTGCGACGAGCGCCATGCCTTGCAGATTGTGGAGGAGAGCGATCACACCCGCGCCGGCTTCCACAAGTACTTCTTTTCCGTCGACTGGGCCGATCCCCGCGGCTACGATCTCACTCTCAACTCGGGCAAGTCGGATGCGACGCAGGAGGCGAAGCTGATCGACGACTACCGCAAGACCGCCGTGAGCGCGACCAAGGAAGAGACCGGCCGGCGGCGCCTCGCCGAGCTCCTGCTCGGTCAGCGCGTCGTCACCGAGATCGTCTACGCCAAGAAGGTCCCCGTCCATTTCCTCGAGGCGGCCGCGGACGGCACCCGCGTCGTTCTCCACGGCGTCGCCAACACCCAAGCCGCCATCGACGCCAGCCTCGCCGCTGCCGAATCCGTGCCCGGTGTCACCGATGCCGAGAGCGCGATCCAGGTGGTTCAAGAGTTCACGGTAATGCCTTAATTTCATGGTACACTTACGCATGATTCAGCTGGCAGACGGAATAAGCATAAGGAACTTGCACGAGCCCGAAGCGGACCTCTACGCGGGGTGGTCCGCTTCCGCCTGCATCGACGAAGTTGAACGTTTGCGGCAGGAATATATCCGCTGGAAGTACCCAGATGCTGAACCGCGACTTCAGAGATCTGTTGCGATTATTCAACGAAAAGCGCGTTGAATACCTTGTCGTCGGCGGCTACGCCATGTCTGCCCACGGCCATCCCCGCTATACCGGGGACATCGACCTCTGGATCCTGACCGAGCCCGAGAACGCGGGTAGGGTCATGGAGGCATTGCGCGAGTTCGGTTTCGGCTCCTTGGGCTTGCAAGAATCTGACTTCCTAAAACCCCAGCAAGTCGTTCAATTGGGCTTCCCGCCATTCCGAATCGATCTCATGACCGACATCGACGGAGTGATGTTTTCCGAATGTTGGCTCCGCCGTGTAATGATCGATTTCGACGATTTAATAGTCCCCACCATAAGCCTGTCCGACCTGATTCGCAACAAGGAAGCCGCGGGACGGTTGCAGGATTTGGCCGACTTGGAGAAACTTCGGTCCGAGCCGGACGTAGCGCGATGACGCGCTTAACCGGGTTTCACGCCATCGAGGAGCTTCTCCGCTCCCTTAAGGGCACGGCGCCTTCGGGTTCGCCGCTGGCGCGCGTGCTCGTCTCGGGCTCGGGGCCGCGCATCAAGGATATCCTGGCCCTGGCCGCGGAACTCGAGATCGCGATCCAACGCGTATCCAAGGCCGAGCTCGATCGCCTCGCCCCGGACCACCGCGGTATAGTCCTCGAGGCGGAGGAATGGACCGAACGCGACGAGCCCGATCTCGACACCTTCGTGCTGGATCCACCGGAGCGATCGCTCGTCATCCTTCTCGACCACATCGAGGACCCGCAAAACCTCGGCGCCATCCTGCGCTCGGCCGACGTCTTCGCCGCCGACCTCGTGCTCGCGCCGCGTAGGCGCGCGGCGCCCCTCACCGACGCGGCGGTCAAGGCATCGGCCGGCGCGGCCGCCTATGCGCCGCTCGCCCTCGTGCCCAACCTGGCTGACGCGCTGCGCAAGCTCAAGAAGGTCGGCTTCTGGCTTTACGCCGCGGACATGGACGGCTCGAGCCTGGCCGAGGCCGACATCTCGCCCCGCGCAGTTCTCGCCCTCGGCAACGAAGGGGCCGGCCTGTCTCGTCTCATACGCGACGAGTGCGACTTCGCGCTCTCGATACCGATGGCCGGCCATGTCGATTCGCTCAACGTTTCCGCGGCCGCCGCGGTCATGATGTACGAGTTCCGAAGGCGCTATCCGGCGTCCTGACCGAAGCGCGCTCCCGAGACTATCCGCGACAATACCTCTCCCATGAGGCGGGGCGGCGCGGCCTTCGCGTCGATGATGCCTTCGATCCCGAAGCCGTTCGACAAGGCCAGAGCGGTGGTCGCGAGGTCCATGGCCTCGGCCCGGGCGATCGTGGCGCCAGCGGCCTCCGCCTTCGCCTCGATGAGGTCGGCGATCCGGCCGCGCATCTCGCGGCGCCTTGCGGCGAGCTTCGAGCGCAGCTCCTCGTTCCGCGCGCAGCGCAGCCAGAATTCCAGGAAGAGCAGCTGCCATTCAGGGTCGGACTCCCCGACCTCGCGCAGTGCCTTGCCGGCGGCTCGAGCGGCCGCGGCTCCTGCCGCGCTCGCCCTGGCATCGGCGGCTCCGGCGCCGCCGTTTCCTGCGGACGGTAGTGCGGCACGCTTTCCCGTGGACGCGCGCACCGCCTCCAGACGCTCGTCGATCCGCGCGGCCACCAGCTCGAACAGCAGCTCGTCCTTGCTGGCGAAGTTCGAGTAGACCGCGCCTTTGCTCAGGCCGCCCGCCTCCGCCACGCGCTCGAGGCTGGCCCCCTCGTAGCCGCGCTCCGCGAAGACGCCCGCCGCAGCCGCGACGAGCCTCGCGCGGACGTCCTCTCTTTTTTCCCGCTTTCGCCGCGGTGATGTCGCGCCGGGTCCGCCGTCCATAGCCTCTCCTTTTGGATACCGTCGGAATTCAATACCAATGGTATTGACTTTCATCTGACAAGTCAATAGATTCCCTGCCATGGAATACCAGACCGAGATTTTCGACAGGATGCAATGGCTCTACGAAGCGACCGGCTTCAACGATCATCAGGTCCATTGCGAGATGGGCCTTGCGTCCGCGCCGGACGAAGCCACGCTACGCCGTGCGGTGGAGCTTTCGCTCGCGGCGCACCCCATCCTGGCGACAAAGTACGCCCTGCGCGGCGAATGCTCGTCCTGGGTCGCCCTTCAAAGCGCCGACCTGGGGAGGTCCTTCCTGGCGACACGCGAGGAGGCAGTCTTCGCCGCAGAGAGGACCTACCGGATCCGCGAGGAAGAGGGGCCTCAAGTCCGGTTCTGCCTCCTCGCTGGAAAGAGGAACGCCCTCGCCGTCACGATCAACCACATGATCGCCGACGGGTCGGGCTTCAAGGACTACCTCTATTCCGTTTGCGAGACCTACACGCGCCTGGGCGCCAATCCGGGTTATGTCCCGCCTCAGGCCACTGCGGGCGACCGCGGCATGGGCGACCTCATGCGCATGTTCGGGCCGGCAGCCAAGGCCGCCGCGTTCCTGGGCTCGGGCGGAGCTAGCAATAGAGCCGGCAGCTTCGCGTTCCCGCTGGACGACGGCGGTACGCTCAAGCCGATCATCGCGACGCGAACGATCGGGCGCGAGAAAGTAGCCAGACTGAAGGAGCGCTGCAGCAGCCACGAGGCCACCGTCAACGACGCCGCGCTCGCGGCCTATTACCGCGTCCTGGCGCGGCGATTCGGCCCCTCCGCCCTGACGAGGCTGGAGATCCCCATCATGATCGATATGAGGCGCTACCTCGGATCGGGCCGCTCCGGCCCCTTGCGCAACCTTGCCTCTACGGCGATCACGCGAGTGCGCCAGCGAGCAGGGGAGAGCTTCGAGGACACGCTGCAGAAGACGAAGGCGAGCATGGACGCGCTCAAGGCGCGCACTATCGGCCTCGGCGGGATCGTGAAGCTCTCCGCGCTTTTCTCGCTGCTGGGCGAGGCCGAAGCGTTCAAGCGGCTCGGGCGGGGCCTCAGGAATCCCCTCATCTGCATGACGAACATCGGAGAGCTCGACTCGAAGAGACTGGCCTTGGAAGGCGCGCGCGTCGAATCGGCTTACGTCTGCGGCTCCATCAAGCACAAGCCGCATTTCCAGCTCGCGATCTGCGGCTTCGACGGCACGCTCACCCTCAGCTCGAACCTGTACGGGAGCGAAAAGGACGAGGCGACGCTCCGCGCGTTCCTGGGCGAGGTCGAGGAAGAGCTCACGTGAGCAATCGCGGCGGCTCCTGTTCTCCTACTCGAATGCCCCAATCCGCTCGGCCGCGCCCTGGAGCTTCGGGACGATCGAGACGAACGTATCGAGGATCGCCGGGTCGAAATGCCTGCCGCGCCCCTCGAGCATGATCTCCATTACCTTCTCATGGGAGAAGGCCGGCTTGTAGACGCGCTTGCTCGAAAGCGCGTCGTAAACGTCGGCTACCGCCATGATCCTGCCGCAGAGCGGGATCGCCTGCCCGGCAAGCCCCGCGGGGTAGCCGGAACCGTCCCATTTCTCGTGGTGCGAGATCGTGATCTCCCGCGCGAACCGGAAAAACGAAAGCCCTTCCTCGGCCTCGAGGGCCCTCTCCGACTTCAATATCACTTCGTGGCCGTAGATCGCGTGGTTTTTCATCATCGCGAATTCGCCTTCGGTGAGCTTACCCGGCTTTAAGAGGATGCTGTCGGGGATGCCGACCTTTCCGATGTCGTGGAGGGGCGACGACTTGTACAGCAAGGAGGCGCTGGTCTCGTCGAGACGGTCCTGGAAATCGGGATGATGGACCAAGGTCTCGACGAGTAGCCTGACATATTCCTTGGTCCGCAATATGTGCGCTCCCGTCTCGTCGTCGCGGAACTCCGCCAGGACCGAAAGGCTGAAGATGGCTATGTCCTGGACCTTGGCCAGCTCGGCAGTCCTCTCGACGACGCGCCGCTCGAGCTCCAGGCTTTGGTTCGCGAGGGCGAGGTGGGTCCTGATGCGGGCGAGCACGAGCATCGGGTTGACCGGCTTTGTGATGTAGTCCACGCCGCCGGCTTCGAACCCAAGGGCCTCGTTGGCTTCCTCGTCGAGGGTGGTCACGAGTATCACCGGAATGCGCCTCGTGCCGAGGTTCTTCTTCACCTCGCGGCAGACGTCGTAGCCGGTCATTCCCGGCATTTGGATGTCGAGAAGGATTATGTCGGGCGGCTCGCTCGAGCCGACTATCTCAAGGGCCTGGCCCCCGTTCAGGGCGGCTTTCACTCGATAGTCGCGATGGAGTATTGCGCGCAGGACTTCGATGTTCTGGCTCTGGTCGTCGACGACGAGAATGGTTTGGCGGTCCCTCGCGCCCTGCGCGCCTCCGGGCCTACCTTCGGCTAATGAGACGTCTACCTGTTTCATTGTTCCTCCGGCCGCTCTCGCAGCGAGGTCTCGAGTTCGGCTAGCGCCGACGCTGCGCCCGCGAAATCATAGGCGCCCAACCGCGCGTCGAGGGCATCGAGCTCCATTTCCCGCCCCGCGCCCGAAAGTAAGAGCCTGAGGGCGGCGAAGGTGTTCGCCGCCTCGGTGTCGGAGAGCGCGATTCTCGAGCGGAGTTCGTCTACCAGGGCGAGCGCTCCTTCCGGATCGAAATTACCCGCGACCACGCGGTCCGAGGATTTGTCGGCGGCGCGCGCGGCTTCGGTCTCGCGCCATGAGCGGATCGAGTCGAAGAGCTCGCGGCCGGCGTCAAGCGCCAGGGCGCCGGAGCTCCCCGCGCCTGCCAGATCTGCGGCTTTGAGGCAGCCCTCGAACCTGACGAGCTTTTCGTAGAGTCTGACGGCGCCGATATTGCCGGCTATTCCTTTGAGGCCGTGAGAAAGAGTCTTCGCGAGCGCCACGTCGCCCGCCGAGACCGCCTCGCAAATGCGAACCACCGCGCCTTCCTCGTCATCGAGGAACTTGAACAGGATGCGGCGGTAGAGCTCCTTGTTTCCCAGGACTCGCGCCAAGCCGCCCTCGACGTCGAGCCCGACGATCTTTGGGATTTCGAAATCGTTTCCTTGGCTTGGCTCGGGCTTTCTCTCGCCAATTACTTTGCTTCGGTTTCTGGTCATGCGCACCCATTTCTCGAGCGTAGCGAAGAGCTGATTCTCGTCGATCGGCTTGAATACCGAATCGTCCATGCCCGCTTCCCTGAACTCCTCCGAGTTAACCGAGAAGACGTCTGCCGTCATCGCGATGACTACGCAGTTTCGCAGATCGGCGTCGCTCCTGATGATGCGCGTCGCGGTGATCCCGTCCATCTCGGGCATCTGGATGTCCATGAGGACCGCGTCGTATCGCCTGGCCTTCAGCATCTCGATGGCTTCGAGGCCATTCCACGCCATCTCGACCTCAATACCTACCGATTCGAGGAGCTCGCGGGCCACCTGCTGGTTGATCTCGTTGTCTTCCGCGAGAAGCACCGAGGCCCCGCGCAGAGCCTTCCAGCGCCGATTCGCGATCGGCGCGGTCTCGTCCGGGGCACGAGCGGGGCCTTTGGCGAAAGCGTTCATCAGCGCGTCCATCAGATTCGACGTGTTGACCGGTTTTGCGAGGAAGGCGGCGACCTCGAGCGAGGCGGCCCTTTGCAGAGCCGAGTCGCGTTCCGAATCGCTCCCCATGAGGATGACGACCGAGCGCTTCCCCGTTTCGCCGGCGCGCAGCCGCCGCACCGTTTCGACGCCGTCCTCCTCGCCCAGCTTGGTATCCACCAAAAAGAGATCAATGGCCGCCGAAGGCGTCATCGTCGCCACCGTGGCGAGCGCCTCGGGCTCCGAATGAACGATGCTCGAGCTCAGCCCCAGGAAACCGAGCTCCGACTCGAGGATCGAGGCCGCCGTCGCATTGTCCTCGACAATGAGGATGTTGATGCCCCGGAGGCCGGCCACCATCGCGAGAGGCGACCCGCTCTTGCCCACGAGGGCGAACGGCAGCTTGAAATTGAAATCGCTGCCCTTGCCCTCCTCGCTCGAGACGCTCAAGGAACCTCCCATCAGCTCGACCAGCTGCTTGCTGATCGCGAGGCCGAGTCCCGTGCCGCCGTACGTTCTGGCGATCTGGCTGTCGGCCTGCGAAAAAGGCTGGAAGAGTCGCCCGAGTTTCGCCTCATTTATGCCTATGCCCGAATCCTTGACGGAAAAATTCAGTTCGATACGGTGGGCGCTCCTGAAGGGAATCGAGATCACGAGCACGACCTCGCCTCGCTCCGTGAATTTGACCGCGTTGTTGAGGAGGTTGAGCAGCACTTGATTGAGGCGGTGCGGGTCCCCGACCAGCCGCGCCGGAAGGTCCGCCGGAACGGACACCGCGAGCTCGAGGCCCTTTTCGGCCGCCCGGAGCGAGACCAGGGAACAGAGATTCTGGATCAATTGCTCGAGATCGAATGGCACGCGCTCGATCTCGATCTTTCCGGCCTCGATCTTGGAAAAATCCAGGATGTCGTTGATCAGGTCGAGCAGGACGTTGGAGGATAGCTGTATCTTGCGCAGGTAGTCGGCTTGCTTGGGATTGAGGTCGGTCTTGAGCGCCAAGCCCGTCAGTCCGATGACGGCGTTCATCGGCGTGCGTATCTCATGGCTCATCTTGGCGAGGAAATCGCTTTTGGCGCGGTTCGCGCGCTCCGCCTCGACCTTTGCCTGGACGAGCTCGGCCTCGATCCCCTTCAACTCCGTAATGTCGTCGATAGTCATTACGACCGAGAGCAGGTGGTCTTTCTCGTCGAGGACCGGGAAAATCGAGGTCCGTTCCCAGAACCTCGAGCCGTCCTTCCTCTTGTTATAGAGATCGCCTTTCCAAACTTGGCCAGAGATGACCACCTCGTTGATCTTGTCGACCATTTCCCGATCCTCAAGGTCCTTCCCCAAGAAATCGGCGTTCTTCCCTATGAGATCGCTCACGTCATAGCCGGTGATATCATGGAATCGCTTATTCGAATAATCGATCGCCCCGGCCCCGTCGAGGGTCGCGACGCCGGAAGGCCCCTGCTCTATTATCTCGGAAAGCTTCAGGATCTTTTCCTCGGTCGTCAGCCTCGTCAGCGCGACTTGCAAGGGCAGCAAAACCTGATTGATATGTTCCAGGAGAGGCGCGCTTTGTTGAATCGGTTCGGTCGAGAAGAACTCGAGCACGGCGAAGACGGCGTCTCCGACGAAGACGGGGAGAAAGGAAGCCGAGACGAGTCCCGCTTCTACGGCGCTGGGCTTCCGGATGAATCGCTCATTCTCCTCCTCGTCGTCGAGCCAGCCGATTTGTCCCATGTTGAAGGCTTCCCTGATGACGCTCTCTCCAGGCAGGACCGTTTCGGCGGTGATGCGCTTGAACTCTTCGAAGTCTCCGGGCCCAGATTGATGCCAGATGTCGGAAGAGGCCAGGGTGACCGAATGATCGTCCGAGCGCCTCGTCAGGTAGACGTGTCCCAGAGGCCACGAGGCGTATTCCGCAATGCTTCGAAGCGCCTCGGCCAGGATGGATTCGATGTTGGTCGCCGAGTTGGCAGCCACCGCCATTGTCCTCGCGAGCCGGGCGCTGGCCTCCTTTTCGCGCAGGTCTTCCTCCACCTTTTTGGCGTCCGAAATGTCTTCGAAAAGGGCCACGGTCGATTCCACGCGTCCGGTAGGGTCTTTAATCGGCACGAGGGTCATCCGTCCCCAGAAGAAGGAACCGTCCTTTCTCGGAACAAGCACTTCGCCTTTCCAGGCTTCTCCTGCCAGCGCGGCCGTCTTCGCCTCGGTATAGCGTCTTTGGCTCTCGGCCTCTATTATCCTGTGCGACTCGGGGCGGTTCTCGGTGATCTCGTTCTGCGAATAACTCGACATTCGAGCGAGCCCGGGATTGGCGTAGATGATGCCACCGGCGGGGTCCGCGATGAGGACGCCTATGGGACTCTGCTCGACAACGGTAGAGAGCCTGCGCAGGCGCTCCTCGGCCGCAAGGCGCTCCATGGCCGTCCGCACCTGGGCTATCACGAGCTCGACCAGGTCGCTCGAAGCGTCGGCATACCCTCGGGGTTCGATCGCGAAAAATCCCAGGACAGCGACGACGTCGTTGTAGGCGATGACGGGGAAGCAGGCGGCCGATCTCATCCCGGCGGCGAGCGGGATTTGAAAATCATCGGCGTTGCCCGACAGGTCCTCCATCACCATCGGTTCGCGAGAGGCGATGGCCGAGCGTGCGAGCCCCTCTCCGGGCGCGATCGCCGCCGCTTCGAAGGCTGCTCGAAAATCCGCAAACCGGGAGAGATCCGCCGAATACCAGATATCGGAGGCCTTGAGCGACGTCGCCCCGGCCATGTCCTTTTCGGCAAGGTAAGCCTGGCCGACCGCATAGCCGAGATGGCTGGCGATCGCCTTGAGCGCGACGCTCAGCACATCCCTGGCGGACACGGCCGCGTTGGCGGCGGCGGCGACTTCGCCGAGGAGGCGGGTCTTCTGTTCGCCGAATCGCAGAGCGGCCATCGCCCGCTTCTGAGCGCTGATATCGAAGCCGATGCTTAGGATAGCTGCTTTTCCGAAATAGTCGATCTTCACCGAATGGATGAAGAAGGGGACTCTCCCACCATCCTTCGTCCTGAAGACCGCGTCCAATGCGAGGGAATTGCCTTCGGACAAAGAACGAATCATGTCTTCGACGCCATCGCTGCTCACAGGATCCGCGAGCACCCGGTTGTCCAGGCTTTGCAGTTCCTCGCCCGAGTATCCGGTTACGGTTTCCAGATTCTTGTTCCATTTGAGGAGTTTGAAGTCGAAATCCCGGATAATGAGGACCCCTGGCATGTTTTGGATGAGCGATTCGCTGAAGGCGTTCTCTTCCCTGAGCCGTTCGGTGACGCGGCTGGCTTCCGAGATGTCGATCCCCATCGAAATATTGGCGTCGATCCCGGCGTAGCGGCCGCGGACGGATATGAAGCCGTAGGGTATGAGCCTCTTGTCCTTGGTCCTGATCAAAGCCTCGACGACCGAGCGCCCGACCTCCTGCGTTTTTTGATGTACGGCTCGTACGCTGGCCGCTTCGGGTATTTGAGCGAGCGCTTCAGCGTTTAGTCTGACCAGTTCCTCGCCGCTAAAGCCGGTTACTTCCTCGTATTCTTTGTTCCATTTGAGTAACCTGCCATCGCTCGAACGGATGCTGATGATGCCCGGCAGGCTCTCGAAAAGAGACTCGACGAAGTCCTTCTCATCGCGCAATTC
This sequence comes from uncultured Spirochaetota bacterium, assembly GCA_963828175.1. Classification (GTDB taxonomy): domain Bacteria; phylum Spirochaetota; class Spirochaetia; order Treponematales; family Rectinemataceae; genus UBA1306. The sequence continues at coordinate 5,861 of CAWHFT010000113.1, read as the reverse complement.
GGCGGTCTTGCGCTCGAACTCCTGCTCGAGCTCGCGTTGGTGGCGCAAGCGCTGGTCCTCGGCCTGCGTGCGCTCGCTGATATCCCGGGCGATCGTGCACGCCTCGATGATGGCGCCGACGCTATCCCTGATAGGCGAGATGCTCAGCGACACGTCGAATGTCGAGCCGTCCTTTCTGAGCCGCCTCGATTCATAATGGCGGACTCGCTCGCCGCTTTTGATCTTGGCCAGAATTTCCCGCGCTTCGCCCTTCCGCTCCTGCGGCATGAGGATTTCGACGCTTCGTCCGATGATCTCGTCGGGGCTATAGCCGTACATCCGCTGGGCTCCGGGGTTCCAGCTTTGAATGATGCCGTCCAGGCTTTTCGTGAAGATGGCGTCTTCGGAAGATTCGATCAGCGCTGATAACTTGGCGTTCGGTTCGATCGGTTCCGGCTTCTCCCCGAGGAAGGCCCTGAGCTTCTGGGCAAAAGCCCCGACGCTCAGGGAGCGGTCGAGAAGCATGCGGATCGAGCCGGGGGCCTGCCTGGTAATCTCGTCGAGGGCCGACCCCTCCTTCACCCCAGGAAGGCTCGGGTCTATAAGGGTGAGGCCGTAGGCGCGGGACTCAATGGCCGACCGCGCTTCTTCCAAAGAATCGCTGCACGAGAAGCTGAAGGAATCGCTCGGCTCTTCGAGGCCCGGGGAACAGAAATCAGGTCTTCCGATCACGAGGACCGAAGACCGTGGACTGCTAGCCATTAGGAGTCACAGGGATACTTCCTAATATTAGAATAAATCTATATTCCCCGTTTGTCCATAACAAATTCAAAAAAACCGGGCAGTCTTCAGCCGAGCAATCGCGGCGGCTCCTGTTCGCCTTCGGTCGCGATCTGGGCCAGCTTCTGAATCACGGACCAGTTCCGCGTCGTGGCCGACACCTTCAGGATCTTCTCGATGAAGTTGTTCGATCGCTTGGAGTTGCCGTACCCCTGCCCGTAATAGGAATAGACGACCCGGTTCGCAACCTCGTGCCGGTCGACCTCGTTCATCGTCTCCATCAACGTCTCGATGTCGGGGCCCGTGGGATCGTAAGAAAGCAGCGTGACATAGAGGTTTTTCGCGTCTCCCATCGACTCCAGCGGATGCGTCGCGGCGATCCGCCTGAGCTCTTCGACGCTTTTTACGATGACGACGATATCGCGGTCGATCTTGCTCTTGATCTCCTGCGCGATCTCGGCTTCCATCTTGCGCTTGTTGACCTGCTTGCTGTCGAAGAGCGCGTTGCCGCTCTGGATGTAGGTCTCGACGTTGGAGAAGCCGATGTAGCCGAGGATCTGCTTGAGGTCGTCCATCTTGAGGACGACGCCGCCCACGTTGATGCCGCGGATGAAGGCGATGTACCTGCTCATGCCAAACTGCTCATAAGTCCCATATCTCCCGGAAGGCGTGCTCGCGCTCGCAGTAGCGACAGACGAACTTGGCGCCGCCGGGCTCGCCGACCTCGCTCTTGCGCAGGAACTCCGTCGTGGCGCCCTCGAGGCTGGCGGGCGCCGAGATGCACAGCTCGTTCTTGCAGGAGATCTCGTCGAAGCCGTAGATGCGCGGCGGCATCGAGAGGCGGTACTTCTTCACGACCCGGTGCTCGTGCACGAGGTTGAGTGTGCAGCCGGGGGCGATGGCGCCGAGCTTCTTGAGCTCGCGGCCGCCGAAGCTCATCACGTCCGGCAGCGAGATGATGCCCTTGTAGGCGCCTTGGTTGTTGTGGAAGACCCCGTGGCCGCCGCGCACGTTCAGCTTGAGCATCCGCCTGATCGCGTCGAGGTGGCTCCAGATGTCGTCGATCGGCGAGCCCGAGGAGATGTGGTCGATCACGAGGCCGTCCTCGACGGGCTTGATGCCGACCTTGTATTCGGGCTTCGGGTGCTGGGCGACGGACACCTCGTGGACGAACTCGTCGTCGTAGGACTCAAGTACCCTGGCCTCGCCGTCGAAGTCCGCGCCCAAGAGGCCGGACAGCATTCCGATGAGGGCGATCCTCGTCCAGTAGCCGTTAGCCGATTGGGCGTCCCAGCCGTTCAGCGGCGTCTCGTCGAGGAAGGTCGGGTTGGTGGGGGCCGTGCGATCGCGCGGCAACGGGTGGTAGAAACGGCAGCCCGCCGGCAGGAGGCCGATCATGTCCTTGCGGAAGGTCACCGAGGCGCGGAGCGCCGGAGCCTTCTCGAGGACCTCGTCGCCCATGCGCTCGAGCTGGAGCCGCGTAAAGTACCAGATCGGCGCTACCTTCCCCGAGGCGAGGTATTCGTCGAGGGACTCGTACTGTTTGACGAGGAAGCCGTTGTCGCGCATCCGCTGGACGTAATGCGCGGGCATGCCGAGGATCTCGGGCGCGACGAGGTCGACCTCGACCTCGCGGAAGAGCCGGAGGCCGTCGGCCTTGGAGTGGATGGTCCGGCCGTGGTAGAGGTCCCCCGTGAGCGCGATGTGGATCTTCTCGTCGCGGCCTCCCATCTGCTCGAGGAAGGAGTACTCGTCGAGGAATTCCTGCGTGGGGTGCTCGTGCTTGCCGTCGCCTGCGTTGACGAAGGCGGGCCTCGCCCTTCCCGTGGAGTCGGCGTAGCGGCCCAGGGCGTCCTCGAGCCAGCGGCACACGCCCTCGAGCTTGGAGCGTATGACGTAGCAGGACTCGTCCGAATAGCCGTAGAGCATCTTGATCGCGTCGGACATCGACTCGTTCTTGTTGAAAGAGGAGGTGGCCGTGTCGAAGAGGTTAGTTCGCGCCCCGAGGAATTTCGCGGCGTTATGGAAGGACTCCCTCGTCCGCGTGGAATCCTCCATGAAGATGAGGTAGACCGAGAAATCGTTGTCGTTCAGCCTGAACTCGCGCGCCTCGTCTCCGGCCTGGACCGCCCGTTTTAGCTCGCCGGCCTTGCGATAGAGATACCGCTGCTCGTCGAGCGAGAGGTCGTTGACCACCGCGACCGTGCGCCCCTTGAAGGGCCCGTTCCTTGAGCTCATCCGTCCTCCGTTATTTCAGCTCTTTGACTTTCTCGAGAGTATCCTGCTTGAGGAGCAGGAAGGAACCGGCGGGCGATTGGGCGGCGATATTGCCGGCCGCCGGGCGCGGGAGGGCGTACGGCTCCACGGCATCTTTGGAGCGGGCCTGCTCGGCGAGGTCGGCGACGGCGAGCCTCGCCAGGCAGTAACTGCCGTCCGCGGCCTTGGCGACAGCATAGACCGAAGCGCCGGAGACCAGGAGGGCGCTCTCGGGGAACATGTCGGATGTGCTTTCGGCGACCGACTCGAGGCTCGCCTTGTCGAGCTTGACCAGCTTGACGCCGCCTGGCTTGCCCTCGACGCCGACGACGGCGAGGAAGGAGTCCGGCAGCTCGATGAGCGAGCGCAGGTGGATCGTCGTGATCCGCGAGCTGCGGATAGTCGTCCCCTTGTCGGGATCGGCGAAGACCAACTGCCCGAGGTGGCTCGCGTCGGAGCCGACGCGGACGAGGAATACGCCGGCCGCGGCGGCCTGGCCCTTAGCGGCGACTTCGGCGGCGATGACGGCTTTCTGATCGGCGGTGATGTCCTTGCGATCGGCCGCCGCCTCGGCCTGCTTGGAGGCGACCGCCGCCTGTCCGGTGGCGACCTCGGCCTGCTTGGCGGCCACGTCTGCCGTGCCGGCGGCCACCGCGGCGTTGTCGGCCGCGACGGCTGCCTGCTTAGTCGTGAGGTCGGCGGCGGGCGCGGCGCCGCTTGCCGTAGCGGCCGTTCCGGGACTCGCGGCCGCTGATCCCGGCGCGGCCGTTCCCGTGCCGGGCGCCGACGTCGCCGCAGCGGCGGCGGCCTTGGCGGCCTCGAGTGCCGCGCGGTCGGCCTCGGCCTTGGCCTTGTCGTCGGCGAGCTTCTTCTCGGCCGCGGCGAGGTCCGCCTTCTGCTTGTCGAGCTCGGCCTGCTTCTGCGCGGCCTCCCGCTCCTTGACGTCGACGAGAGCCTGCCGGTCGGGGACGCCCTTGTCGGGCTGGGCCTTGAGGCTTTGAGTGACCGCCTTGTCGGAGACCGCGCCCGTATCCACCGCGCCGAGCTTGCCGGCGGCGGCGCCGGCGGTGAGCGGCACGACGATGCGGCTCTTGCCCGGCCACTCGGTGTAGGAGAACGCGAGCCCCGCCGTCTCGGGCGTGAGCTCCTTTTGGACGACGGCCTTGTATTTGGAGGCGAAGTATTTCATGTCCCCGCGATGGACGGCGTCGTATACCGTGATGAAGGTGGCGAGGGTGTAGGCGTCCTTCTCGGCGTAGCCCCAAGCCGCGACGAGATAGCCCGCGATGATCCAGCGGAGGTTGCGCACATGGTCGACCTGGGCATCGGGCCCCAGAATGAGGATGTCGGCGTCGAGCCCGTCCTTGACGGTGGGGTCGACCGCGCGGATGACCTGGTAACGAGCGGCGGCGCCCGCGCGAATGGCGGCGCCTCCCGCCGGCATGGCGCGGCCCAAGGAGAGCCCCACGCCCTTTATGTCGGCGAGGCTGTCGATCCGGGGCTCGGGCCCCTCGTAGTTGATGAAGACGATGCTCGCCGCGCCGACGCTCTCGATCTCGGCCGTATCGGGCGACAGCGCGCCAGTGGCCGACCGCCCGCCTGGGCGCCCGCCGCGATCGAGGCGAGGACGAGAGAAGGACGATCGCCGCGAAAGCGAAGGCCGCGAAGGCCGTGCCGCGAACTTCATTTTTTTCTCCTTCTAGAACACTCGGGCCCTCAGGACGACTTCAGTTCTCTACCCCAGCGATTCGGCCCATGGCGGCCTAGGCGCGATCGCGCACGCATTGCCGTATGGCGCGGCCGCAACGTCCACGAGGGCGCGCAGCCCTCCTCGCGCGGCCCCTGCCCCGAGCGAAGGGTCATGCCCTCGATGGCGGCGATTATCGCAACGGCAGTCCGCTCGTCGACGGGCCGGGCCGCCGCTTCCATAAAGGCTGCCATCGAGGCGCCGTCGGGGTCCACGCCGAAGAACGCCAGGGCTTCGCAGGCCGAGGCCCGCACGGCGGGATCGAGGTCCGACGCGATCGCCCCGAACAGCGGCTCCCGGTAGTCCGGCGAACCAAGGCTCCCGAGAGGTAGCATGCCGCGCCCTCGACAGGGGATTGCCGCCGAAGCGACGCTCTTCTTGGCTCAGGTCCCGGTCAACGGCCTCGTCGCCGCACCGCCGCGCAAAAAGCCGCCGCCGCGGGCTCGTCCTTACCAATAATACCCGATCGCAGGGATTTTTCAATATCCGCGCAGTCGCGTTAGCTGCTCGTCGGGATCGGAAGCGAAGGGATCGTAGGCGAAGTATCGCGGCAGCCGACGCGCCGAGGGCCGCGAAGGGGCAGGAGCGGGCAAGCGCCGCGGGCCCAGCGGCCGCTCGAAGCGGTAGGCGGCAAGGACCCAATCGGAGCCGGAGGAAAAGGCCAGGCCCGCGGCGAGACCGCGGGAGTCCCCGACGCGCCGGGTATGCTGAGCTCGCGAAAGCTTTCGCCCGCCAGAGACAGCGAGACCGCCCTTCCCCGACCCACCGCCACGAGGCGATCGGTGAAGAGATACAGCCAGCCTTTCGGGCAACCCGGGGCGCGGTCCACAGACTCTTGCCGTCGGCCGTCGAGGGCAAAGGCCTCGCCCGAGGCGTCCAGGCCATAGAGGATTTTCCCGTCCCTGGCGAGACAAGAGCGGGGCGGCCTTTGCGCGGTACGCCGCTTTGACGCCGCCGTCGGGCCCGATGAGCAGTCGCCGACCGTGGCCGAGGCCCGCCGCCAGTCAGGGCCGTCTTCCCCGCCGCCGGGCTGAAGGCCGAGCGGAAAAGGAACAAGCAGGAGCGCCGAGCGCGGGTCTTTACGGCAAGTTCGCCGTCA
>CAWHFT010000112.1:0-7877 GCA_963828175.1 uncultured Spirochaetota bacterium | reverse complement strand
CCACGCCGTGCGCGGCAGGCTGCTCCAGCCGGGCGAGGAGGGCATCGTCGTCTCGCAGGCCACCGTCGACCGGCTAAAAAGAGCCTGGGCGTCGAGCCCAAGATAGGCGATACCATCCTGCTCACGGGCGTCGGCAAGCAGGGCTTCAAGATCAGGGCCGTCCCGCTCGTGGGTGTGGTCCATACAAGAGCGAGAGCGAGGCGACCGACTTCATCTCCTACACCGACGTCAACACCGCCCGCCTCCTGATGGGCCTCACGCTCGGCAACGACGAGGACACTCCCGTCTCGAGCGAGCAGAAGAGCCTCCTCGCCGCCTCGGGAGACGACCTGTTCGGCGGCGAGACGGTGGTCACGCAAGGCGCCGTCGCGATGGCCCCGCCCAAGGCCGCCACGCCCGCCGCTCCGAGAAAGGTTGCGCAGGCGGACACGGGCGCCTGGTACTTCATCATGGCCCGCCTCAAGAACCCGGTCACGGCGCCCGGCGGATACTCCGCTCAACCTCTGGTTCGCCAAGGAGGGCATCGAGGCCCAGGCAGCCGATTGGAAGGCCGCGGCCGGGCCGTTCTCCGCGAGCATCGACGTCATCCGAATAGTCTTCAACATCGCCATCATCATAGTCGCCGTGGTCGCCGTCATCATCATGACCAACACCCTCGTCATCTCGGTAATAGAGAGGACGGGCGAGATCGGCACGATGCGCGCGCTCGGGGCCAAGAAGGGCTTCGTGAGGAAGATGTTCCTCGTGGAGACGCTCGCCATCGCCGTCGTGTTCGGTCTCATCGGCACTATCGTGGCGATCGGGACGATCGGGATCATCAACCTGGCCCATATCTCGGCGACGAACGCCTTCCTCAAGATCCTCTTCGCGGGCAACGTCCTCCATCCTGCCTTGAGCGCCTCCGCGGTGATCTGGAGCCTCGTACTCGTAAGCCTCGTGGCCATCGTCGCGCACCTCTACCCGGTGTCGCTCGCGCTCAAAGTGCAGCCCGTTCGGGCCATGCAAGTCGAATAGGCGGTTGAATATGGAAACCATCAAGCTCGCCCTGCGCAACCTCTCGCGCCAGAAGAAGCGGACGTTCCTCCTTGGGGGCGCCATCGCCTTCGGCATCATGATCGTCACCATCATCAACGGCTTCGTCGGCGCCTTCGTCTCAATATCAGCGAGAATTTCGCCAACCTCGTGGCCGGCCATGTCTTCATCGAGGGCATCGAGAAATCGGCCAGCGGCAAGGAATTCGAGCATCATCCGCGACGACTCGATCCTCCTGGAGGCCGCCAAGGAAGCCGGGATTCCCGCCAAGTACGTCACCAAGCGCTCAAACATCGACGGCACGCTCGTCTTCGCCGGCAAGACGTCCCAGCTCCAGATCGCCGGCGTAGACTTCGCCAACGAGACTTTCCTGCCGCAGCGCCTGGTCTTCACCTCGGGGAGCATGTCGGGCATGGATCAGAAGGAGGGCCTCATCATCTCGGAGCCCGTGGCCAAGCGCCTGAACGTGCAGGTCGGCGATCGGCTCCTCGTGCAGTTGAAGACCTACACCGGTCAGAACAACGTCGGCGAGTTCGAGATAGCCGGCATCACCGTCGACCCGGGGATTCTCGGCGCGATGGCGGGCTACGCGAACAAGCAGTACGTGAACGAGCTGCTCAACCTCCAGCCCAACGACTACCAGAGCCTCGGGTTCTATCTCCCGTCGCTCAAGGGCATGGACAAGTACGGAAACGATCTCTATGAGACTCTGCGGAAGAAGACCCAGGTCTTCGACAGGACGGCGGTGACGCAGCAGGAGAACTTCGTCCGCGCCATGATGACCCAGGCCAAGAAGGAGACCTGGACGGGCGTGAAGTACCGGGTGCTGACCCTCAACGACTACCTCCAGCAGGTGCAGCAGATCGTCAACGTCCTCAACTCCGCCAGCCTCGTCATCCTGCTCATACTCTTCTTCATAATCATGGTGGGAATCATGAACACCTTCCGCATCATCATGTACGAGCGCATTCGCGAGATCGGCACGATGCGGTCGATCGGAATGCAGCGAGGCGAGGTGCGCAGCCTCTTCCTCTACGAGGCCACCCTGCTCGCGATCGGCGGGGTCCTGGCGGGAATAATCCTCGCGCTGGCCATCATGGGCGGAGTGTCCTTGCACAACTTCGGCCTAAACAGCCCCTTGTTCATCATCCTCAAGAACGGCCACATGACTTTCAGCGTGCCATTGGCGGCCACGCTCGTCGACGTCGTCGTCGTCACGGGCCTCACTCTGGCCGCGGCCTTCTTCCCCGCGAGGATGGCCGCCCGCCTCGATCCGGCGGTAGCCCTGCGCACGGTCAAATAACCAAGGAGAATTCATCATGAAGCGCATAACGCTAGCAATAGTCGCGGCCCTGGCCTTCGCCGCATCGGCCGCGGCCGCCCCCGACTTCAAGGCCATGCTCAAGTCGATCGACGACCTCCAGACCTTCAACAAGCAGGATTTCAGCGCGGTCTACGACATCGTGTCCGAGAAGCCCGGCGACAACCCCACCACGACCCAGGTGAAGATCTTCCGCCGCGACGACCACGACCAGATCGTGATCCTCATCCAGAAACCGGATGCGCAGAAGGGCCAGGGCTACCTCAAGATCGACGACAACGTCTGGTTCTACGACCCCGAGAGCGGCAACTACTCGCACTCGACGATGAAGGAGAACATCAACGGCAGCCAGGCCAAGAACTCCGACTTCAAGAAGTACACCTTCGCCGAGGACTTCGACATCGTCAAGACCGACGAAGGCAAGCTCGGGGCCTTCGAAACCTGGATCCTCACGCTCCAGGCCAAGAACGACGAAGTCTCGTACCAGAAGATCAGGCTCACGGTCCGCAAGGACAAGCCGCTCCCCCTCAAGGAGGAGGACTTCTCGGTCTCGGACCGCCCGATGCGAACGATCTACTACCTGCCCACCTACGTCCAGGTGGCGGACAAGCTCGTGCCGGCGAAGCTCAAGATGGTGGACGAGGTGAACAAAGGCACGCAGAGCGTCCTCACCATCTCCAACGTCTTCGTCGGAAAGCTGGACGACAAGTACTTCCAGAAGACCTTCCTGGAAAGCGCCCAGTAGGAGCCCGCCGATGAAAGCGACACTAACGATCCTCGCGTCGGCCGCGGTGTTCCTCGCGGGCGCGACACTCTCCGCCCAGGCGGCCGCCCAATCCGCCCAGCAGGCGGCGCCCTCCGATCAGCCGGCCGCGCCTGCCCAACCGGCCGACTCCGGGGCCGCCGCCTCGTCTTCCGACGACGACATGTTCGGCGCACCTGAGACCGTCACCCAATCCAATAATGTATCCAAAGAGGCGCAGGGCCAGAGCGAACTCCCTGAAGTACGACCAAGTCAAGGTCGGCGGCTCGTTCATAGGCAAGGTCGGCCTCACCTCGGCCTGGGCGTCGCCCTGGAACGGAAGCGAGCAACTGATCCCGTCGACGGTCTACAACGTCACGCCCGACATCCAGGGCGACGTCACTATCGTCGCCAAGCCGCTGGTCGACTTCGGCGTAAACATGGACTTCCGGACGAGCTGGCCCTTCACGCTCAGCAACCCGAACGGTGCCCTGACCCCTCCCAATTTCTCGACCGCCTCCCTCGCTAGCACCGGCACCGGCACCATCCCCAATATCGCGGTCTGGTCCCTCTACTCGAAGTTCAACTGGCAGGACAAGGTCTACTTCAGCGCGGGACTCCAGCCCATCGCCTGGGGCGTGAGCAAGGGATATTTCCAACCCGCCGACAACATATTCGCGGCCTCGACCACCATCGACCCCACGAACACCGGCGCGGAGCGGCAGGGCCCCATCTCCATCAAAACCACCATTCCGCTCGGCGTCACCAACAATTTCTACCTCTATGCCGGCCTTCCTACCGTTACCGACACCGGCGGAAAGACGACCGTGAGCATGGACCCCGGCGACGCCCGCATAGCGGCCAAGGCGGAATACGGTTTCGGCAACACGGAGCTCGCCGTCGCCGGATACTATTCCCCCAATGACCACCCCCGCGCGCTTCTCATGGGAACGACGGGCATCGGTTTATGGAATTTTTTCGGCGAAGGCATCGTGAAGTACGGAAGCGAGCGCTACTTTCTATCCAATAAATCCGCCGCGGTCATTCCTTTTATTAACCCCGACGGTACGGTGGGCACCCAGCAGTCCGGCGATTTCTATTTTTCCGGGACGGTCGGAGGCTATTACTTCGACTCGGACGCCCGCGTCACGATCTTCCTGCAGTATTACTACAACGGCGAAGGCCAAACGGGCGTATCCGCGAAGGATATATTCAACTATTACTCGTCCGTGGCAAACGCCGGCAAGATAGACAACATCAACTTCGATACCCACTACGCGTTCGCGTCCATCTCGGATACCGATCTCTTCTCGCAGGCAGTGGGCGCCGACAAGCTCGGGGCGACCCTCGTCGTGATAACGAACCTCTCCGATCTTTCTGGCTTCATCCTGCCCAGCATCAGCTGGCAGTTCTTCGACTATATGAGCCTTCAGCTCGGCTGCACCTTCAACTTCGGGCCGGCGGGCAGCGAGTACATCAATTATGGCGTCGGCCAGACCTTGAATTTCGCGGACCTCCCGACCACGCCGGGCGCCGCAATCGGCCTGACTCTCACGGTGGGTTCCGGCAAGTTCTGACCAGAGTTTCAGTATGAAAACCGAGCGAGGGGGCAAACCTAGAGCATTAGTATGCCTTACTATGGGATTCATTTTGCTCGTCGGCCTGTCAAGTCCCGCCTTTTGTCAGGAATCGAAGGCCCATGTCGCGGTTGTATTGTTCTCGAACCAAACCAATTCCTCATCGTACGATGCGGCATGCAAAGCAGCGACCAACACGCTCTCTCTGACCTTAAACCAGCTTGGGCGCTATAGCGTGCAAGCTGCTGACACGGTGGGCAATGGGGAAGACGCACTGCGAGCCATGGCAGCAGAACAGAACTTCGACTTTATCATGTTCGGGAAGTTGTCCAAAGAAAATTCGGGGGGAATTGACTGTAGTTTATCGGTCTTCGACCGGGCGAAGGGCAAGACGACGCTGTCGCAGACGAAGAAAGCGGCAGGAGTCTTGGACATATTCGATGTAACCGACGATCTGGTCGTAGCGGTGCTGGAGTCGATGACTGGATCGCACATAGGCTTCGGCTCATTGACGTTGACAAATAAAGGGGAGAAAGGAAGCTACACAGTCCTCGTAGACGGTTCCTCTGTTGGATCGAACCTGGAAAGTCTTGATAAAGTCCTGAGTGGCCAACGCACGGTAACGATCGTACAGAAGAGAATGCTGGGCAATCGGGAAATCGCGAAGTCCAGCGTGAGAATAAAGGAAGGCGAGACGGTAGAGCTTAGCTTCGCGGTTCCCTACCTCATGGATGACGAGAAGCAGAAGGTAGAGAGCCTCAAGGCCTCTATAGGCGCTGGCTGGAATGATACGACCCATATAGCCGATGTCGATGCAAAGATAACGGAGTATGCCTCACTTTTTGCGGATATTTCGTATAGTCCTACATTGTCGACCTATAAAGAGGAGGCAAAACAGCTCACTGGGGAGTGGGCACTGCGCAAGAATCGACTGGCGATCGAGGATTCGGCGTGGGACCCGAAGGTCGAACTCCTCGATGCGGTGGGTACGATCTATGCTGGCGCGAAGACGTATCCCGACCCAGCGGAGATCAAGAGAATCTTCGGGGACAACGCCCTCCTCGTGGCGACACTATTCGAGCTAGAAGCGGGAAAGGCCCTTGGGGATAGTGATATCGACAAAGGCCTCGAATGTTTTGAGAACGCCCTCACGGTCTCGACAAGGTACCTGGGCGGGCAGCGGATGACAGACTATGCCTATGCGATGACGATGCTTCAGAACATCCAAGATCAGGCGAGCGCAAGCACTGCAAATTCAGAGGGTAATCGAAACTTGAAGACAGTCTTCGGCGCCACGATACGCGCGGGACAGCGATTTTACGGTCTGAAGGACCAGGTAGCCGAGGGCAAAGCACGCGCAATCGTAGCGAGTGATTTCACAAAGACACTGAGTGTAGACGGCGGCGATTACGCTGATGCACCTGTATCCTTGGATCAAGCCAAAGAGACGCGAGCAGTAAATATACAGCCCAAAGGGGACGAGAAACCGACTTCGGTAACGGCCTCGACCCAAACCAAGCTCCTCTTCATCCAGGATGGCTTTACGCCCTTCGGGAAAGTCGCGATCGCCTCCGCGCCGGGGGCGATCGAGGTTTCAGTAACTCTTGGTCGGATGGGTGCATCTTCAGCCAAAGTTTCCCTAGATGGCGGAGAAGAAGTGGATCTCCCTCATGTGTATGAAAACGTGTCGTCGGGCGTTCATACGATACGAATTCCCGGATGTTTGGTCATCGTTTAAGCTGTTTGCCGGTATAGAAGAGAACGTCACGGTCGAACCGGGGAAGCGCCTGGTTTTCAATCGCACGCTCGCGGTAGGCCACTCCAACATTCACGTCGAGGACATACCTGAGGGATCGACGGCGACGAGCAGACCCTCTCCCAGAATCCCGCAGGCGGGATGGTTTTCGACGGCATAGTCGAAGCCGGGGCCACAAAAATCGAAGTGGTGCATGACAACAAGGACTGGTATACCATTCCCCGATTCCCGAACGACGTCTCGAGTGTAAAAAATCTATCGGTGAAAAATATGTATTTACAGACAACACTACAGCGGAAAAGCATCCAGCTCAGGGGAAAGGAAGAGGATTGGGAAGGGATTGAACCCATCTTCAAGGCGTCCCCGCTGATCAGTAGTCATCCGAAAATATCCGGCAGCCAGATCGCAGGCGGAAGTATTTGCAGGGATGACAAGTACCTATATGTAAAGATCGATTTCTCCAATGGGAAACCCGCTTGGGTGCGAAATTGTGTGCGTGAACTGGTCTTGTTTCAGCGCATGACCTATCAACTGCAAGAGGAAGAGTGGGATAATGGAACGATACACACCGATATTTGGTATCCAAGCACGCAACATGAGTCTGAGGTAGGTTCCTGTACCGAGGGCTCTTCGTTTATTGAGATGCGGTTCCCTTTATCGTGGCCATGGCTTTCCAAAGACTTCGATTTTTCCAAACCGATCGTCGCGCACCTTCAATTTTGGACTAAAGAGGGAATAGATCCCAATAGAACTCAGACGGAAAATATAATTATCGGAAAATAATTGCAGGAGGCCGCCTTAATAAGGTATTCCAGCCGCCGCAACCGCTCCGAGTAAAAGGCGCTCTATATTTCGTACGGGCCCGTTGCCGCGCAATCCCCTCCGAGAGAAGGTCCAGCCATGCATCTGAACATCCCCTTCAAGATAATGAGCATCTATTCCACGATCTGGATGCGCGCGAAGGCGCGCGTGATCGTAAAGGGCATCGAGGACCTGCCGCCACGGAGGCGCGGAGAAAAGAGAGTCTACCTCCTGCTCAATCATTCCACCACCTTCGACATCGTCGCGCTGATGCACGTGTCCAAGGAGCCCTTCGCGATAATGATGGACAAGGGAGCCTTCAATTTTCCGATCATTCGCCACATCCTCCACGGAGCCGGATTCATCCCGCTCGACAAGTCGGACACGAAGCCCGCCGTGCAGGCCTGCGGCAAGGCCCTCGAGGACGGACGGCCCCTCCTCATCTCCCTCCACGAGGGGGACTCTACCCTCGGCGAATGGGGTAGGCCGCGAACCGGAGGAATCCGCCTCGCCCACCTGGCCGGAGCCACGCTCTTCCCGATCTTCCTCAAGGTCGAGGACGACCGAATCCGCCGCTTGAGCTTCAAGGGCGTCAACGGTACCGAGTATCCCTACACGACTTTCAGGAACACCTTCTATTTCATCGAG
>CAWHFT010000111.1:0-6183 GCA_963828175.1 uncultured Spirochaetota bacterium | reverse complement strand
AGCCTCGCGGCCAACGTCATCGACACCGGCTATATCGACGGCTGGTATGCCAACGCTCTCGACATCCATCCCTTCAAATATCTCGCCTTCGGCGAGCGCAAGATCAGGTCCAATGTAGCGGTTTTAAGGTAAAAACGATGCGAAAATTCCTCGCCACGGTCCTCTTCATCTTCGTCGGGCTGCCGCTGACCCTCTCCTCGATGCTCCTCATCTCCACGAGGCCCTGGTGCTCGAACGCGAGACCTACAAGCGTTTCGTCGAGGACGACCGGCTCTACCCGCCCTTCGCGCTCCCGAGATCGCCGCGAGCGCTCCCCAGACCATCAGGCTCGGGCCGGCGACCTTCGAGGGTCCCGCCCTTGTGGCCGCCCTACAAAAGGATCTGCCGATTCCGGAAATCAAGGCGACCGCCGCGGGAGCGGTGGACATGGTCCTAGACGCGGTCGAAAGCCCACGCATCGGCAGGGATGCCCGCCTCGCTATCGACCTGCGCCCGCTCAAGGCGGCCCTGAAGGCGAAAAGCCCTGCAGTGGCCCGCGACTACGTGGCGGGCCTTGCCCAGCCCGGCGACTCGCCGGCCGTCGCGACTGCAGGCAACCTCTCCCAGCCCGCGGCAGTCTCCGAGGCGCTGTCGGCCGCAGTCGACTCGGCTGCCCGACAGAGGCCGTCGCACCGGCCCCGTCGGCTCGGAGCGCGGGCGCGTCGGCGGGCGGATGGGCGGCCGATGGGCGTCGTCTCGCGCGCCCGCGGAGATCTGGACGGACTCGGGCCTCTCGCAGGCCCTGCTCAACCATGACCGCTCGATGGCGGCCGCTTCGGCGCTCTCCTGGCGGGCCTCGGCGCCCTCGGCGGGAGCGGAGCCCTCTCGCGTTTGTCGCGGGCGGGCCGCTACCTTCTCCTGCCGTCGGTAATTGTGCTCGGGATCGCGTCGCCCTCGCCATACCCGGCGGACTCATACTGCAGAACCTGCTGCCCCACGCGTCCAAGGCATGGTCGGCGGCTCGGCTGGGGCCCAGCTTCGAGCCTATCTTGCCAGCGTCCTCGGGCCCATAGCGCGCTCCTTTTTCATAACGGGCCTCGTCGGCACGAGCCTCGGGGGAGTCCTCTCCCAGGCGAGGCGGATGGGAGAGCCCAAGGAACTGGAGTAGATGGCCGAGGTCGCCCAGGCCGATAGCGCGGGCGCCACCGCGGGCGTCAGAGGACGGTCCTCGAGCCTCTTGCGAAACCTGGGCTTTCCGCTGCTCCAGGTCCACCATCCCCTCAACCACTTCGATTTCTCGAGGCCGGGGCGGCGAATCCTCGTGATCGGCCCGATGGGATCCGGCAAGACGGAATTCTCGGCGCGGATGTGGCGCGACAGCCTCGTCGCCAAGGCCAAGACCGGGGCCGCGCGCGAGGCCACCACCACCGACGGCGCCGACGGCGGGATATTTTCGTGGTGCGCTCGAGCCTCGACGCCCGGCGTTTCCCGACTACCCTCCCGACGCCCTTGCCTACCGCGGCGGCTACGAGCGTTGCGGCGACCGGATAGGCCAGGCCCTGACTCTTCGCCCTCGAAAGCCTCATCGCCGAGCAATCCCGAGGTCGCACTGGATAGTCGACGAGGCGGCCTTCTTCAACGAGAGGCTCGCCTACCTCATGAAGGACCTGTCGCCCGACGCGGCGTCGTCTTCGTCTGCCCGACCCTCGTCCTCAATTTTCAGACGCGAGATATTCAACCAGACGGCGCGCCTCTCCTCGACATCGCCACCGACGTCTTCCCCCTCACCGCCTATTGCGAGGAGGCCCAGTGCCTAGCCGACTCGCTTGTACACCTACCGCTACTACCTGATCGACGGCATCGAATGCCCGGCCCCCTACTTCGACCCCCTCATCATCATCGGGGGCGACCGAACCAAGGAGAGACGGGCGCGAGCCGAACTACTGCACGCGCTGCGACCGCCACCACTATCTACCGGGGAAGGAATACACGTTCTTTACGCTCAAGCCTCTGGGAGAGGCCGCAGCGCGCGGCGATCTGAGCGGCCTCCTGTCCGAGCTTTACGCCGTCGCGGCGGGCTCGGGCGAATCGAGGCTGGCGGCCAGCCTCCGCGCTCGCCACGTAGAGTGCGACGAGCCCTGCCCCGAGATGCTGGAGGCGCTCCGCCTGCCCTGCCTGGCCGAGCGCGAGCTCGCCTACCTCTACGCCGAGCAGAACCTCCTTTCGGCAGAGCAGCTGAAATCGATCGTCGCGGACCTCGGCCTCGACCGCGACTACCTCATGCGCCGCCTGTCGGACAATAGAAGGCCGGTCGAATTGTGAAAACACTGCAGACCGACAGGCGGCGCGTAGCGGCACCGACGAAGCGCACGACGATCCTTCCGCGCTTCGTCGCAGCCATCGCGCAAGCGATGGCGACGGACAATAGAAGGCCGGTCGAATTGTGAAAACACTGCAGACCGACAGGCGGCGCGTAGCGGCACCGACGAAGCGCACGACGATCCTTCCGCGCTTCGTCGCAGCCATCGCGCAAGCGATGGCGACGGACAATAGAAGGCCGGTCGATCTATGAGCGGCTCCGCGAGCGGCCGACGCCTGTTGCTGGTGGAGGACGAATCGATCATCGCCCTGAGCGAACGCAAGGAGCTGGAGCGAAAAGGCTATTCGGTCTCCGTCACGTATCGCGGCGAGGACGCGGTGGAGGCGATAGCCGGAGACTCGGGGATCGACCTCGTCCTCATGGATATCGATCTCGGCCCGGGATGGACGGGCCCGAGGCGGCGACGCGCATCCTGGCCATCCGGGACCTGCCCGTAGTGTTCCTATCCAGCCATTCCGAGCCGGAGACCGTCGAGAGAACCGAGCGCATCACCTCCTACGGATACGTCGTCAAGGATTCGGGCATCATCGTCCTGGACGCCTCCATCAAGATGGCCTTCAAGCTCCACCGTCGCGCGAGCAGCTGCGGAAAAGCGAAGCCCGGTATCGCTTCATCGTGGAGAACGCCCCTATGGCATTTTCCAGCGCGAGGCCGACGGCAGCTACGACATCATCAACGACGTCGAGATGCAGGCTTTCGAGTGCGGGTCGCAGCAGGAGTTCCTGCTTCCATTACGGCGACGTCGCCAACGATGGGCCGACCCCGAAGAAGCTCCGGCAATATCAGAGGCAGTTGAGGGAGAAGAAGGTCGTCCGCAACTTCGAGGTGGAGACCAGGCTGCGGGACGGCAAGACCAAGTGGTTTCTCCTCTCCTCGGTCTGGGACGAAGAGACTTCGTCCATCAGCGGATTCTCGATGGACATCACCGAGACCAGGGAGGCGAGGAGTACTACCACGCCGTGATCGACTCCGTGAGCGACGCGATCTTCGTCCACGACGCGGAGACGGGGCGCATACTCGACGTCAACCGCCGAATGTGCGAGATGTACGGCCTCACGCGGGATGAGGCGATCGGCGCCCCGGCCGACGACCTCAGCCTGAACCAGCCCCCCTACTCGCCGGCCGAGGCCTTGGAATGGCTGAGGAAGGCGCAGGATTCGGACCGCAGACTTTCGAGTGGATCGGCAAGCGTAAAAATGGGGAGCTCTTCGGCGTCGAGGTGAGCCTGAACTTTACGACGATCCACGGCAACGCCCTGATCATCGCCGTCGTGCGCGAAATCGCCCGGCGGCGGGAGGCCGAGCGGTCCCTCCTCAGCAGGGTGGCGCCCCTCGACTTCATCGCGCGCTCGAGAAGGCCTATCGCGTCGCCGTTCTTCAGAGCCTCGTTCTGCTTCGCGTAGTCGAGCGCGGTCTTGCCGGCCGCGTCCTTCGCCTTGGCGCTCGCGCCGCCCTTCAGCAGCGTCGCGCAGATAGCGGAGTCATTATTGTAGGCCGCGGCATAGATAAGCGGCGTCCGGCTCCTCGCGTCTCTCGCGTTCACGTCCGCCCCGGCCTGCACGAGCGCTGCGATCGCCTCGGGCCGGCGCGCCGAAGCGGCCGCGAACATGAGCGCCGTCTCGCCGCCGCTGTCCTGGAGGTTCACGCTCGCGCCTGCGGCCGCGAGGGCGGCTATCGCCTCGGGACCCTGGTCGCCCGCTGCGGAGTACATGAGCGCCGTCTTGCCGCTCGAGTCCTTGGACTTGGCCTCGGCGCCCGCCTTCAGGAGGGCGAACAGGGGAGCCGTGCCGAGGAGATTCTTGGAGGCGTTCAAGAGCGGTGTATCACCGTTCGGCGCGCGGGCGTTGGCGTCGGCCCCTGCCTGCAGGAGAGCCGCAACCGTCTGCGCATCGCCCGAATATTGCGCGGCGTACATGAGCGCAGTCCCTCCGCTCGAGTCCTTCGCCTTGACGTCGGCGCCGGCCTTCAACAGACCGTCAGTCGCGGCCAAAGACAGGTTCCGTCGAGAGGCGACGATGAGCGGCGTCCGGCCGTTCCCATCCTTTACCTTGACGTCGGCGCCGGCCTCCAGCAGGGCCGCGATCGCGCCGGCGTCGTCGTTGTAGGTACACGCGTAGAGCAAGGGAGTCCAGCCGATCGCATCGGAATAATTGGCCTCGGCGCCGGCTTGGAGGATGGCCGCGACGAGGTCGGCGCCTCGGCCGACACTGGCGTAAATGAGCGGCGTCCAGGCGTTGTTGCCGGTCTTCGCCTTGAGATCCGATCCGGCTTTCACGAGCGACAGGACGAGGTCGGCTGGCTCTCCGCTGGCGATGGCGTACATGAGCGGAGTCCTGCCGCTCGAGTCGGCAGCATGGACGTCGGCCCCTGCCGCGAGCAACGCCGAGACGGCATCGGAGCCGATGCCGGTCTTGCAGGCGTAGAGCAGCGGGCTCCCGCCGCCCGAATCCGCGGCTTTCACGTCCGCGCCGGCCTTCACGAGCGCAATGACGGCAGCGGCGCCTTGGCCGGACTTGCACGCGAGAAGGAGGGCCGTCTCTCCTTTGGCAGCTTTGACCTTCGCGTCGGCGCCCGACTGCAGGAAGCTCTCGACGAGGTCCGGATCTTTCGAGTAGGAGCAGGCGTACATGAGCGGCGTGAACCCCGCCGCATTTCGGATGTTGAGCGAGGCACCCGCAGCTAGCAGGATCCCGACTAGCTCTGGCCTATTCCAGTCCTTGAGCGCGAGCATGAGGGCGGTATCGCCGTTCGCGTCGGCGTAGTTGACGTTGGCGCCCTGGTCTATCGCGGCCGTCACCTCTTGCGCCGACGCGTTCAGTACGAGCTTCCTGAACAGCCCCGGCGGCATGAAGGCCGAAGCCTGGCCGGCGAGGGAGGCGACGGCGAGCAGTCCCGACATGCCCAGCGCGAAGAGTCGTTTTTTTTCCATTCCTTCTTAAAATACTTCGTCCTGGTCAGGCTGATCAACTCTCCGGTCGGATTGCCGGTCTTAGATAATATTAGTAAAATAATATATAACGACGACTTTTGAAGATGATTCAGGAGGCTCAAATGAGGTTCGAATCAGCCAGACTTCCGATCGTCCTGTGCTTGGGTCTTGTAGCCGGCATGGCTTGGGCTCAGACGAACACGATTCTCTCGAAAACCCTGCCTGATGGCAGGGTCATCCTCACCGACGGACAGGGGATGACGCTTTATTATTTCACCATGGACACGAACGGCAAGAGTGCCTGCAACGGCAAGTGTAAAGATGCGTGGCCGGTATTCCACGCGGACACCATCTCGGTCTCCGCGCCGCTCAAGGCCGAGGACTTCGGCGTGGTCACGAGGGGCGATGGATCGAAGCAGACGACGTACCACGGCTGGCCTCTCTACTACTGGTTCAAGGACAAGAAGTCTGGCGACATGAGCGGCGAGGGCGTGGGAAAGGTCTGGTATGTCGTTACGGCGCCCGCCTATACGGTCATGATCGGCACGAGCTCGGCCCTCGGCAACTATCTCGTGGACGGAGAAGGCAATTCCCTCTACTACTTCGCCAAGGACAACTCCGGCGCGAGCTCCTGCAATGGCGATTGCATCAAGAATTGGCCGGCTTTCACGGCGACGAGCTTCGTTCTTCCGTCGGCGCTGAAGTCCTCCGATTTCGGAACGATAGTGCGCTCCGACGGCTCGAGCCAGGCCACCTACAAGGGCTACCCGCTCTATTATTGGAAGAAAGACGGCATGCGCGGCGTAGTCTCGGGGCAGGGGGTCGGAAAAGTGTGGTACGTCGTGGACCCCGAAAAGTTCAAATCGGGAAGCGGCACGTGAGGCGCCCTCATCGTG
>CAWHFT010000110.1:0-6187 GCA_963828175.1 uncultured Spirochaetota bacterium | reverse complement strand
CCTCGGGCTACGGCTTCACCGGCATAGTCGCCGCCCTCCTCGGCGGTCTGAACCCGCTGGGGCTCATACCGGCCTCGGTGGTCTTCGGCGGGCTCCTCGTCGGGGCCGACAAAATGCAGCGGGCAGTGCAGGTGCCCAGCTCGCTCGTCATGGCCATCCTCGGCACGGTCGTCCTCTTCGTCTCCGGCACCGCGCTGTGGGCCAGGCGCTGGGCCGCGAAGCGGAACTCCGCGCGGCTGCTCGAGGGCGGAGGCGAGGCATGAGGGGCCTCGTCGTCCTCTCGGGCATCCTGAATACGATGGTCGGGCTCGCCACGCCGTTCCTCTACGCCGCCCTCGGCGAGACCTTCACCCAGACCTCCGGCGTCGTCAACCTCGGCGTCGACGGTGTCATGCTCCTGTCCGCTTTCGCCGCGTTCTACGTGGCCTTGAGTTCCGGCAGCCTGGTTCTCGGCCTCCTCGCGGCCGTTATCGTCGGCCTCGCAATGGGCCTCCTCATGTCCCTCATCAGCGTCACTCTCAAGGCCGAGCAGGGCGTGAGCGGAATCGGCCTGTACATGTTCGGCCTGGGGATGTCGAGCCTGCTCTTCAAGGTCCTCATCGGCACGGTGAAGACTGTGGAGGGCTTCAAGAGCGTCGCGATCCCCCTGCTTTCCGATATCCCATTCATAGGGTCGATCCTCTTCCGCAACGACGTCCTGACCTACGGCGCTTTCCTTCTCGTGCCCGCCTCGTGGTGGCTCCTCGAGAAGACGAGCTTCGGCCTCAAGCTCAAGGCGGTCGGCCAGAACCCGGCAGCTGCCGACTCGGTCGGCATCAGCGTGGGGGTAGTCCGTTACATCGCCGTTTGCCTCGGCTCGGTGCTCGCGGGCGTGGCGGGGATCCCTCTCCATCGCCCAGCTCAATCTCTTCCAGGACAACCTCACCGCCGGCCAGGGCTTCATCGCCGTGGCCCTCGTCTACTTCGGGGGGTGGAGGCCCGTAGGGTCCTCGCGGGCGCCCTCCTCTTCAGCGTCGCGAACAGTGTCCAGCTCTGGATGCAGGTGCTCGGCGTCAAGCTGCCCTCGAGCATCGCGGTGATGCTGCCGTACCTTCTCACCATCCTCGCGCTCACCGTGACGTCCAACCGCGCCCGACAGCCCGCGGCGCTGAATAAGCCCTTCGAACGAGGCGAATCATTATTTTGAAAAACTCGAGGCTTTTCAAAATCATGATCTGCAATTGCTCGAAACCAGGAGGTTTCTGCGCAATTGCGGATATTAAGGAAGCGACGAAAATGCTCTCTAGCATTTTCGTCGCCTTCATCGGCTTAGTCTCTGTCCGGCGCGGCGTTGGCCCGACGCCTATCTCGATTCTAAGGAGAGCAGTATGAAAGTTAAGTCCCTGTTGATCGCCGCGGCCCTCGCGGCGGCCATCGTCGGCGGCGCCGCGGCCGCCCCGGTCAAGATCGCGGTCATCATGCCCAGCGCGACCACGGATGTGGCCTTCAGCCAGTCCATGTGGCAGGCGCTCCAGGCCATCCAGAAGGAAATGGGCGGAGAGTCGGCCATCGTGCTCAAGTACACCGAGAACATGTTCAACGTGCCGGACGCCGCGGCCGCCATCCGCGACTACGCGAGCTCGGGCTTCGACATCGTCATCGCCCACGGCTCCCAGTACGGCTCTTCCATCCAGGACATAGCCAAGGACTTCCCCAAGGTCACGTTCGCCTGGGGCACCGACGTCAACACCTACGGCCTGCCCAACGTCTACGCCTACACCGCCGCCGCCGAGCAGGGAGGCTACGTCAACGGCGTGCTCGCCGCCAAGCTAACCAAGTCCAAGAAGATCGGCGTGACCGGCCCCATCGAGGTCGGCGACGCGAAGACCTACATCGACGGGTTCGTCCAGGGCGTCCAGTCCGTCGACAAGTCGATCGTCGTGTCCAAGACCTGGACCGGCTCCTTTTCCGACGTGGCCCTCATGGCCGCCGCAGCCAAGACCCATATCGCCGCGGGCGCCGACGCCCTTACCGGCTCTTCGCAGTCGGTGGTCGGCTCCATCGGCGCCGCCAAGGACTCAGGCGGCGTTCTCTGGTTCGGCACCCAGGCCGACCAGGCCAGCCTCGCTCCCGCCCTCGTCGTCGCGAGCCAGGTCTACGACTGGACCGGCATGCTCAAGGACATCCTCGCCAAGCGCGCGAAGGGCGTCCTCGGCGGAGTGGCGTACACCCTGACTCTGGACAACAAGGGCCTCAAGATCGCCTACAACCCGGCGTACAAGCTGCCCGCCGCCGTCAAGGCCGCCGGCGACAAAGCAATCAAGGGCATCGCCAAGGGCACGATCACCGTCACCCCCTAACGATTCGTCTTCGGCGATTTTGAGAGGAGCTGGGAAAGCATGAGGGCGAAATCGACTACCGTCGTGATGCGCGACATCGTCAAATGCTTCCCCGGCGTCCGCGCCAACTCCAAGGTCTGCTTCGACGTCTCGCCGGGGGAGGTCCACGCCCTCCTCGGCGAGAACGGCGCCGGCAAGAGCACCCTCATGCGGCAGCTCTACGGCATGTACCAGCCCGACGAGGGCGAGATCATCGTCGACGGCGTCCCTTCGAACTTCCGCTCCCCGGCCGACGCGATTCGCGCAGGCATCGGTATGATCCATCAGCATTTCATGCTCGTGCCCACGCTCACCGTCGCCCAGAACGTCGCGCTGGGCGAGCGCTCCAGCCGCTGGCCGCTGGCGGACACCGGGCGCGTCGCCGAGCGCGTGCGCGCGCTGGCCGAGGAGTACGGCCTCAAGGTGGATCCCGAGGCCTATGTCTGGCAGCTCTCCGTCGGCGAGCAGCAGCGCGTCGAGATCCTGAAGGCCCTCTACAAGGGCGCCAACCTCATCATTCTCGACGAGCCCACCGCGGTACTCACGCCCCAGGAAGTGGACGATCTCTTCGCCACCCTGCGGCGAATGGTCGCCGAGGGGCACTCGCTCATCTTCATCTCGCACAAGCTCGGCGAGGTCATGGCGATCTCCGACCGCGTGACCGTCCTCCGAGACGGCAAGGTCATCGGCTCGGTCAAGACCTCCGAAGTGAGCCGCGCCGAGCTCGTCCACATGATGGTCGGCCGCGAGGTCAAGGAGCTCGAGAGCCGCAGGCGCGAGGCCGGCGAGACGAGACTGAAGATAACGGCCTTGCGCGCCCAGGGTGACCAGGGGACGGAAGCCCTCCGCGGCATCGACCTCGAAGTCCGCGCTGGCGAGATCGTCGGCCTCGCCGGCGTCTCCGGCAACGGCCAGCGCGAGCTCGCGCAGGTACTGGCGGGCATGCGGCCGTCGACCGCCGGAAGCGTCCGCCTGAACGGCCGCGAGCTCGGCGCCGCGTCCTTGAACGAGCGCGTCGACGCAGGCATGGCCTACGTCCCCGAGGAGCGGATGCGGGACGGCGCGATAGGCGAGTTCACCGTGAAGGAGAACCTCTTCCTCCACGACCACGCCTCCAAGCGATTCCGCCGAGGCATCTTCCTGAGCTTCCCCAGGATGCGCGAGCACGCCGAGAGCCTCGTCCGCGATTTCGCCGTCAAGACGCCGAGCCTCGACACCCCCCTTAAGACCCTCTCGGGCGGGAACATCCAGAAACTCATCCTCGCTCGCGAGCTGTCGCGGCGACCGAGTCTTCTCATCGCGGCCCAGCCCACGCGCGGCGTCGACGTCGGCTCGACCTGGTATATCCACCAATGCCTGCTCCTGCAGCGCGAGGCGGGCACCGGCATCCTGCTCATCTCCGAGGACCTCGACGAGATACGCGCGCTGTCCGACAGGATCGCCGTGATCTACGAGGGAAGGATAGTCGGCGTCGTCGAGCGAGATGCCGCCACCCTTCAGCAGATCGGCTTGATGATGGCCGGGGCCAAGATGGAAGAAGCGCTCAAGGCCCCTCTTTAGCCAAGCCTACTTTCGCGCTGAACTGGCCCTTGGAGGGCATCTTCATATCGACGATCCACGCGAGACCCGACTTGAGCCCCGCTTTGGCCGCAGCGAGCTTCATGGCCTCGGCCGCAGGCTGAACCGCCTCCCCTCCCTTGACGATGTCCGAAAAGCCGAAAGCGACATCTATGGTCTTCCAGGCTTTTGGAAAGGGCCCGGCTCGAAATTTCAGGGCCACTGAATACAAGGCCAGACTGTCGGAGCGTCCGAGAAGAACGGGAGTGTCGGCCTCGTAGGAAAAGTCGCCGGTCGCCTGCAGCGAGAAATCCTTCGCGCTGAACGAGAAACGCGTCGGCGCGACTCGGCTCAAAGCCTCGGCTGGCAAGCCCATTTTATTAAGGTAGAGCGAGTTCCCCTCGGAGGAGGCGCCTTCCTTGACGAAGACATAGCAGGTCGCGTCGCGGGCCTGGGCGCACAGAGACTGCAAGACCAGTGAAAAGACCGCGAGGGCGCACAAGGATCGGACAAGTCGGCTCATACTGCCTCCAGAGCCTAAAAGGTAGCGCGGCAAAGCGAAGAAAATACGGAAAATCGCAAAAGTCCGCTTGCCGCCAAGGCTCCAAGACGGTTATTTTTCTTGGCGTAGCCTCAACAAAGGTCGAATCGAACGATTGGCCGCCCCGAGGCGTACGGAGTTTATTCATGGACAAGATCAAAGAGATGGGCGAGGCGCCCTTGGGACGCCTTCTCCTCAAGTTCTCCCTGCCCGCCATCGCCATCATGGTGGTCAACGGCCTTTACAACTTCATCGACCGCATCTTCATCGGCCATGGCATGGGCACCGACGCCCTCGCCGCCGTGACCGCGGGCTTCCCGATGATGATCATCTCGATGGCCGTGGGTGCCCTCTTCAGCGTCGGCACCTCGACCCTCGTCTCCATCGCGATGGGCGCGAACAAGCGCGACGAAGCCGCGAGCGTGCTCGGCCAAGGCTTCGCCGCCTCGCTCGTCTCGAGCATCGCGGTCCTGGCCCTCGGCTGGATCTTCATGGATCCCATCCTGAAAACCTTCGGCACCACCGTCCGCATCATGCCGATGGCCCGCGAGTACCTGGGCATCGTCATGATCGGCTTCGTCTTCCAGATCACCTCGATGGCCGTCGGCAACAGCCTCCGTTCGCAGAACCGGCCCCGCGCCGTCATGGTATCCACGATCAGCGGGACGGTCCTCAACGCGATTCTCGCCCCGCTTTTCATTTTCGCGTTCCATTGGGGCATCGCCGGCGCTGCCTGGGCTACCGTCATCGCGCAAGTTTTCGGCGCCGTCCTCACTTTCTTCTTCATCCAGGACCGCACGAGCATCCTCAGGATCGAGGCCCGCCGCCTCGCCCCCAAGGCCACGACGATCCTCCAGATGCTCAAGCTCGGCGTCCCCATCGCCATAGTCCAATGCCTCTCGCTGGTCATGCTCGTCGTCGCCAACAACGCCATGTCGCGCGCTGGCGGCGAGACCGCGCTGGCGGTCATCGGCATCGTCAACGCCATCTCGATGCTCCTCATCTTCCCCATCGTCGGCATCGCGCAGGGCGCCACCGCCCTGTGGGGCTTCAACTACGGCGCCGGCCAGCTGGATCGCGTCCGTAGGCTGACCACGCTCACTCTAGTCTGGACGAGCGTTCTAGGCGTCCTCTTCACCGCCGTCCTCGAGATCTTCACCCGTCAGCTCGTCGCCGCCTTCAACCCCCGCGACATTTCCCTAATCGACCTCGGCACGCGCGGCATAGCCATCTTCATGCTCACCTTCTTCACCACGGGCATCCAGTACACTTCCTCGATGTTCTTCATGTCCATCGGCAAGGCCGCCCAAGGCGGAATTCTGTACATGGCCAAGAACATCCTCTCCATCGCCGGCATGGCCTTTCTCCCCCTGGCCATGGGCATCGACGGTGTCTTCTGGACCGGCCCCCTGAGCGACATCGTCAGCACGCTCCTCGCCACGGGCCTCCTCGCTTACGGCCTCAAGACCCTGAAAGCCAAGCCGACCGAGGCGAATGCCGAAGTCGCCGCCGACGCGGCGCCCTCGGAGCTGTTCCCCGCCGAGCCCGAGTTGGATGTCGAGGCAGTGAGGGCCGAGGCCTAAGCATGAACCAAACCCCTACTTGATTTGACCCCGATTATTTGTTTATAGTGACCTATCGTCTTTTGGTACACGATTGGGGAATTAGCTCAGTTGGTAGAGCGATAGGTTCGCAATCTATAGGTCGGGGGTTCGAATCCCCCATTCTCCAC
>CAWHFT010000109.1:0-21818 GCA_963828175.1 uncultured Spirochaetota bacterium | reverse complement strand
GACGACGGCTTGCAGCGCTCGATCATTGCAGGAACCTGCGCCATGGCAACCGGCGGTCAGTGGAATATCGGAACCTGCCTGGCCTCGGCCCGGGACCAGGGCATCGTCGACTATGGCGTCGCCGTCCTTCCATTCATGAAGGAAAAGGTGACGATCAATACGGGCGGACCGAACGTCGTATTCAGCCAGTCCAAGCACCCAGCGGAAGCGATGGAATGGGTAAAGTGGTACGCGCAGGAAGAGAACAGCTGGGGCTTGATCCAGTCGGGTATCTGGATGCCCGTCCTCAAGAAATGGTATACCGACGAAAATCTGACCAAGAAATGGGTTGGGAATCCCAATTTCCCGCCTTATGCCCAGTATAAGAGCGCCGTTGTCGACTACGCCATGAAAAACGCCAAGCCGGCATCATGGTATTATGTGAATAACACTATCGATTTCAACACTCTTCTCGGTTCACTGCTCGGCGATGTCTGGACCGGCAACAAGACCGCGAAGGATGCCATCACAAATGGATATTCAAACCTGGTAGCAGCCTTCAAAGGCAGCAACTGACCTGACGGTCATGATGTCCGTTAGGAAGTGATCATGAGGGAAATGTCCGGCATACTTGTGAGCGGGCGTTCCCCTCATCTATACCCGCATATTCGGAGGGTCGCACATGCCCATTAAAGGGAAGAGGCAGGAGATCAGCGCAGCATTCTTGTGCCTGATTCCATCGATCATCGGCCTGGTTTTCATCACCTATCTCCCGCTGATCGGCGTATTCTCCTTGAGTTTTTTCAATTGGGGAAGCGGCGCTCCGAACCCGAAATTCATCGGCCTGGATAATTATGTGCGCCTGTTCACGACCGATCCATACTTTTTGGATTCACTGCGGGTTACCCTTGTCTTCGCCGTTCTGACCGTGTTCGGAAGCATGATTTACTCGCTGTTTATCGCAATGCTTTTAAACCGGAAAATCCCCGGCCGCGGATTCCTTCGCGCGGTGTTTTACCTGCCGTACGTACTGCCCGCGATGGCGGTTTACATCGGCTGGTCATGGCTGTACGAAGCGAACTTCGGCTTGTTTAATTATCTTCTCGGGCTCATTGGAGTAGACAAATTAAAATTCATCGCGGACGGCAAGCTTGTCGTGCCGTCGCTGGCGCTCATCGCCGTCTGGCTCTCGGGCAACCTCATAGTCATATTCCTCGCCGGCCTGCAAAATGTTCCCCGGGTGTATCACGAAGCGGCGCTGATCGACGGCGCGAACAGCTATCAGAGATTGCGTCACGTCACGATCCCTTGCATGACGCCGATCATCTTCTACAACCTGCTGATGGCGCTAATCATCAACATGCAGATCGTCACGCCAGCCCTCGCCCTCACGAACGGGGGGCCGGGAAACGAGTCGCGCTTCATCACGTACCTGATGTACCAAAGCGCATTCATCAGCAACCACCTGGGCTACGGCAGTGCTGTTTCAGCCGTGTTCTTCGTGATTATAGCAATATTCACCGTGATACTTTTCGTCACGAGCAGGAACTGGATATTCTATGAAGGAGAAGAGCGATAATGTACGAATCGAAAGCCGGGAACAGGCTGGCGGTCATTGTATTGACCGCGCTTGCCGTGCTCGTCATGCTGCCCATATGGTGGATGTTCCGCTCCAGCCTAATGACGAACGCGGAACTCTTCGCCTATCCGCCGCCTTTCGCCCCGACAGTATGGCGATTCGGCAATTACCAGGCCACCATCGTAAATTTCCCGTTCTGGGTCTATTTACGGAACACGATGACGATCATCGTCCCTTCCGTCATCGGGGGGACGCTCACCGCCACGCTCGCGGGCTTTGCCTTCGCCCGGCTCCGCTTTCCCGGGAAGAACATATTGTTCATGCTCTGCATCGGCTCCATGCTCCTGCCCACGATGGTCACGCTGATTCCCCTGTACATCGCCTGGTCGAGGGGACTGCACCTCCAGGACACCTACTGGCCGCTGATCCTTCCGTATTTCTGCGGCGGCGGGGCGTTCAATATTTTCCTCATTCGCCAGTTCATAAAAACGATACCGCAGGAGCTTGACGAGGCCGCGAAGATCGACGGCGCGGGCCCATTGCGCATTCTGGCAAGCATCATCGTGCCTAGCATCAAGTCCGCGATGATCGTTGTCGCGCTATTGCTGTTCATAGGCATGTGGAACGACCTGCTGCAGCAGATGATCTACATCAACTCGAGTAAGTACTTCACGATAGCTCTCGGTATTTCGCAGTTGAAGGGTACGCTCCAGGTCGACTGGTCGAAAATAATGGCCGCAACCTGCATGTCGTTTGTCCCGGGCGTGGTCTTCTACCTGATCGGGCAGAAATATTTTGTCGAAGGCATCGTCATGACAGGATTGAAATCCTGACGACGAAGAACATCAAGCATTTCATCGCCGTAGATCCGACGGCCAAGACTCCCGCGCCGACTAGGCGCAATAATATAGCCGCGCCACGCGGAGCGAGGAAGGTTACGATGACAATCACGCGAGGGCTCTCGCTTCGGGAGGCCCGCATTAGCGGCGGTTTCTGGGCGGGGAAGATCGACATCGTCGCGCGGGAGATGCTGCCCTACCAATGGCTGGCGCTCAACGACGAGGTTCCCGGGGCCGAACCCTCTCACGCCGTGGAGAATTTCAGGATCGCGGCTGGCGAGGCTTCGGGGGAGTTCAACGGGACCGTTTTCCAGGACAGCGACGTGGCCAAATGGCTCGAGGCCGCGAGCTATAGCCTCGCGCACCATCCCGACTCGGTGCTCGAGGCCAGGGTGGACGAAGTCATCCGCCTCATCGCCAAGGCCCAAGCCCCTGACGGATACGTGAACACGTACTTTATGGTCATGGCTCCCGACAAGCGCTGGGCCGACCTGGCCTGGGGGCACGAGCTCTACTGCGGGGGGCACCTCATCGAGGCGGCGGTGGCGCACCACGCGTCCACCGGCAAGACGGCCCTTCTCGACGTTGCCAAACGTTACGCGGACTGCATCGACCGGGCCTTCGGAAGCGAGAACGGCAAGATCCGCGGCGTCTGCGGCCACCCCGAGATCGAGCTGGCTCTGTTCAGGCTCTGGCGCGCCACCAGCGAGGTCCGCTACCGCGATCTCGCCGTCTTCTTCGTCGAGGAGCGGGGGCAGGAATCCTCGGCCTTCGACGGCAAGCAGCCCCTGGGGGCGTCTACCTCGGCGCCATGGCCCGAGACCTCGGGCTCCTACGGCTTCGTCATTCCGAAGACCAAGTGGTTCGAGCGCGACTACATGCAGAACCACGCCCCGGTGCGTTTCCAACCGGACGCAACCGGCCACGCAGTCCGCGCGGTCTATCTCTACTCGGCGATGGCCGAGGAGTATGCCGCGACGGGCGACGAGAGCCTCCTCAAAGCGCTTCGGACCCTGTGGGACAGCGCCGTCTCTCGCCGCATGTATATCACCGGCGGGATAGGCTCTCAGTCCCATGGCGAGCGCTTTTCCTCCGATTACGACCTGCCATCGGATACGGCCTACGCCGAGACCTGCGCGTCAATCGGGCTGGCCTTCTGGGCCGCACGGATGACCGAGATCGAGGGGGACTCGCGCTACGCGGACGTCGTGGAGCGAGTGATCTACAACGGCGCCCTGAGCGGGGTCTCCCTCGACGGCAGGCACTATTTCTACGTGAACCCCCTCGAGGTCGACCCTAAGGTCCTGGCCTGCCGCCAGGACCATGAGCACGTGAAGGGCGAACGTGTGCAATGGTTCGGTTGCTCCTGCTGCCCGCCCAACATAGCGCGCCTCGTCGCATCCATCGCGTCCTACTCCTACGGCGTATCGGGCGATGCGCTATGGGTGCATCAGTACGCGGAGAGCGAAGCCGAGGCCGAGCTCCAGGGAGCCCGCGTGCGCATCAGGCAGAAGACCGATTATCCCTGGACCGGAGCGATAGCCTTCAGCGTCGATCTCTCGCCGGCGCTAGGCGCTGACGGCGCGAGCGGGGCCGAGTTTTCCCTCATGCTGCGGATACCGGCCTGGTGTCCTTCCTTCTCCTGTTCGGTCAACGGTCGGCGTCTCCCTCCAGGAACCCTCGCCAAGGGCTACCTGGAGATAAAGCGGGGTTGGAAGAAAGGCGACCGGGTCGAGCTCGAACTCGAGATGGCTCCGCGAATCCTCTGCGCCGACGCGAGGATACCCGAGCTTGCCGGCAAGCTGGCCCTCCAACGCGGGCCTCTGGTCTACTGCGCCGAGGAGTGCGACAACGGCCCGGGCCTCCATTCCCTCATCCTCGACGAGGCGGGGGTGATGCGGGACGAGTACGTTCCGGAGCTCATGGGCGGCAGCGTGAGGATAGTCGCCTCGGGGCTCAGGGAAGAGGAAAGCACCGAGCCGGGGCTTCCCTATCGGGATTCAGGCTCTAGGCGCGCGAAGGCGACGAGAATCGTCCTCGTCCCGTATCACCAGTGGGGAAATCGCGAGAAGGGGGCGGAGATGAGGGTGTGGCTTCGCTCCAGAGGGGGCTGAACGCAAAAAAAACGAGCCGCGCGGCGGCCACGCGCGGCTCGGTTCCCCGCGGAGGCGGGAAACGGATCCTCAGTAGTTGCGGGGGCGGAAGTTGTCCCGCCTCGGCTTGTCCTCTGCCTCGTTGACGCGGAGCTGTCTGCCCATGAATTCGAACCCGTTGAGCGCCTCGATGGCGGAGCGAGCCTCTTCCTCGGTATTCATCTCGACGAACCCGAAGCCCTTGGCTTTCCCCGTGTATCGGTCGACGATGATGTTGACCGACGAGACTTCGCCATATTGGGTGAAGAGATCCCTTAGCGCGTTCTCAGTGGTGGCGTAATTCATGTTGCCGACGTAAACCTTCTTGGACATGCGAAAGAACCCTCATAGGCCCCGTGCGCTTACGCGAGCGGCGCCGGATCCGCTCGCCTAAGGCGAGCGCGCCCGCATCCCGACCTTGGATCGGGGCGGACGTACGGCGGCTTTCTGGAAGGCCGTTCTGAGATCCCTACAGTCTTGAGGGAGATAAAAGCGGGCGAGGCGAGAGAGAGCGTGGCGCTTTCTTTACCTGCTAAGCCTAGATCGCGGCTTTTCACAAATCCGGCCGCCGGACTTGTGGGCCACCGCGTGCGAGTACGACCAGCGTTGCGGACCCGATTTTCTACCTTAAAACGCAAGAAAATGAACTCAACCCCCTGAAAGTTCGCGGAAACCCATCCGGGAATCCAGTTGGACTATACAGTGTCAAGTAGCGAACCGTCAACGTTTATCGACTTGAAAAATATGATTTTGTCCTTATCCTTGACAAAATTAGCTCCTTCCATATAATCGAAACCTACAGCGATGTAGAGGTAGGAGGGACCATGAATCTATGGTTTATAGCCCTTCCCGTTGCTGGCTTGATTCTTGGGTGGACGATCCGCTGGCTGTACGCCAGATTCCAACTCGCCGCCGCCGAGCAAAAGGCGGAGCGGATTAAAAGGGACGCGGTCAAAGAGGCCGAATCTCAGAAGAAAGAAATCCTGGTAGAGGCGAAAGATCAGCTCATTCGAGAACGCAACCAGCAGGAACGGGAGATACGAGAAAGACGTGCCGAGCTTCAGCGCTACGAGCGCAGGGTTCAGCAGAAGGAAGAGACCCTCGACAAGAAGATAGAGACCCTCGATCGGCAAGAACAGACCCTCCAAACCCGCATCAAGGCGGCTTCCGACAAGGAAGAGGCCCTGGCTGGCCAGGAAGAACGCTACAGGGTCGAGCTCGAGAGGATCTCGGGCCTCTCCGCCGAGGAAGCCAAGAAGCTCATCATC
The DNA here is from genome assembly GCA_963828175.1 of uncultured Spirochaetota bacterium. Classification (GTDB taxonomy): domain Bacteria; phylum Spirochaetota; class Spirochaetia; order Treponematales; family Rectinemataceae; genus UBA1306. The sequence continues at coordinate 16,021 of CAWHFT010000109.1, read as the reverse complement.
CAGGGCCTGGAGAACGAGGCCAAGCGCGACGCGCAGATCATCATCAACAAGATCGAGCAGGAGGCAGCGCTCTCGGCCGAGCGCCGATCCCGCGACATCCTGGTCACGACGATCCAGAGGATCGCCACGGAGGTCACGACCGAGGTCACCGTCACGTCGGTGAGCCTGCCCTCCGACGAGATGAAGGGCCGGATCATCGGCCGCGAGGGACGCAACATCCGCACCCTCGAGACCCTCACGGGCGTCGACGTCATCATCGACGACACGCCCGAGGCCGTTGTCATCTCCTGTTTCGATCCGGTGCGGCGCGAAATCGCGCGCGTATCGCTCGAGCGGCTCATAGCCGACGGCCGGATACACCCGGCCCGCATCGAGGAGATCGTCCAGAAGGTCACGCGCGAGATCGCCCAGAAGATCTACGAGGAAGGCGAGAAGGTCGTCTTCGACATCGGGCTGCATAACATGGCGCCGGAGCTCATCAAGGCGCTGGGCCGCCTGCACTACCGCACGAGCTACGGCCAGAACGTGCTGGCGCACTCCAAGGAAGTCGCGGTCATCGCGGGCATGCTCGCCGCCGAGATCGGCGCGAACCGCGAGATTGCCAAGCGCGGCGCGCTGCTCCACGATATCGGCAAGGGCATCGAGACGGACGGCGACCAGAACCACGCCGAGATCGGCATGGAGCTGGTGCGCAAGCTCGGCGAGGACCCGCGCATCGTCAACGCGATAGGCGCCCACCACAACGACGTCGAGCCGATCTGCATCGAAAGCGTGATCGTACAGATCGCGGACGCGATCTCTGCCGGCCCGGCCGGGCGCCCGCCGGGAGACCCTGGACAACTACATCAAGCGCCTGGAGAACCTCGAGAACATAGCCGAGAGCTTTTCCGGGCGTCGACAAGGCCTACGCCATCCAGGCCGGCCGCGAGCTCCGCATACTCGTCAACAACGAGCAGGTCTCGGACGAGGGAGCCAAGGAGCTCTGCAAGAGCATCGCCAAGAAGATCGAGAACGACCTGCGCTATCCCGGCAGGATCAAGGTGACCATCATCCGCGAGACGCGCATCGTAGAGTACGCGCGGTAGAACAAATACGTAGCGTAGCGGAGGGCGGACGGCAGCGGCCGGTCCGCCTTTTTTTATTCTGAACCCGAGCATGCGATGTGTATATTCCAACCATGCAGATGAAAAGATTAATGGCCGTAGCCTTCGCCCTCGCCGCGCTGTCGGGTACCCTGAGCGCCGATGTGCGTTCCCAGGTTTGGGCCGCCGTCAATAGCCTCTCCGAGACTTACCGAAAGGCCCATGCCGAGCTGCTCTTTCAAAAGCCCCTCGCGGTCTTCACTCCCGTGGCGGGAAGCCCGAAGCTCAGGGACGCCGCGGTGGGGCAGAGTCTCGCCGCAATGCTGAAGGAAAGGCTGAGCCATTCGACCATCTTCACGTTGGTCGAGCGCGAGAACCTGGACCAGCTCTTGGGGGAGCTGGAGCTCGGGCTCTCGGGGGCGGTCAATCCCGATACGGCGCCTAAAGTCGGGATGCTGGTCGGGGCCGAGCTGTTCCTGACTGGAACCGTCACGGAGCTCGGCGACCAAATTCAGCTGGCCCTGCAGCTCGTCGACGCTTCCACGGCGAAAGTCGAGGCCGTCGAGACGGTCACTTTCGCGAGCCAGGACATCCTAGCCTCGGCCGCGAGCTATCTCCGCTCGACCTTCCAGAGCCCTAACGGGATCTTCTTCACTCCCGAGGCCTCGTACCTGCTGTTGAATCAGGAGTACAACATTCAAGGAAGTCCCGGCTCCTCGATGACGACCACGTCAGTGCCGGGCAAGCCGGCCGCCGCGATCTTCCAGCTCCAGGCAGGCTACCGTTTCCTTCCCTTCCTCTCCGCGGGCTTGGGCGGCACGTTCTACTCGACGGGACAATTCTTTTACGATCCGATGAACATCACGTTCAGCGACGGCAGCAGCTCCCTCCGCTACATGGTCTATTCGGCCGGAGGCGTCAATGCTTTCACGGAAGCCTACATTTCGCCTAGCCCGAGACTCAATCTTGGGCTTCGCGCCGAGGGAATTCTGTATGGCTTCGCCAATCTCACTCAAGATATCCTGAACATGCCGGTCGTCGTGCCGGATTGGACAGTGCCGGCGAATCCTACCGTCAAGCGCGATGTGCGCCGCGTGCTCGTGACGGGCTACAACCAGGATCAGGTTGTCTGGGGTGCATGGCTCCAAGCCAGCGCCGAATACCTGATTAGCGCTCGTTTGGCGGTCACCTTGAGGGCCGGCTACTACTATCAGCCGGTCTTCTGGCCCACCGCGTACAAGACCGATTCCTCGAACCGCAGCAGCACGCAGGGGCCCGACAACAACGGCACCTTCCCCGAATACCTGAATTTCGATTTCGCGCGGCAGGGGGGCACGACGAGCACGCCAGCCGCCGATTTCGATCCGAGCGCCCTTTCCATAGACTTGGGCTTGAGCCTGCAGCTCTGAGTCGTTTAGCGCTTTTTCATGATCCGTGCCACGGCCCGACCATTCATGGACAAGCCTCCGCCTTTCCTATTATTGTGACGGGACGGCGGAGGTGGTAGTTGGCGCAGCGATCGGTCAGGGCCTTGATGATTGGGGACGTTATCGGGCAGCCAGGCTTGAAGGCCCTCTTCGCCGGACTGGGACCCCTGGTCAGATCGACCCACGCCGATATCGTCATCGCGAACGGGGAGAATGCCCAGGGGGGCTTCGGCATCGGCAAGGAAGAGTCGGACAGGCTATTCTCCATAGGCGTCCAGGTCATCACGACCGGCAACCACGTGTGGGAGCGCCCCGGCGCCGCCGAGCTTCTTGCGGGGACTCCACGGCTCCTCAGGCCGGACAATTACCCTCCCGGAGCGCCCGGGTCGGGAAGGGCGGTCCTCGAGTCGGGAGGCATCACTTGGGCGGTATTGAACCTCCAGGGTCGAGAGGGAATGTCTCCTATAGATTGCCCATTCCGAGGCGCCGACACGGCTCTCGAGACCATCTACGCGGACTACCCCGACGCGATCGTACTCGTCGACTTCCATGCAGAATCCGTCCAGGAGAAGGAGGCTCTTGCCTTTTACCTGGACGGGCGGATAGCGGCGATAGCCGGGACTCACACGCACGTCCAGACTGCCGACGAGCGGATCCTACCCAAGGGCACTGGCTACATCACGGACATCGGCATGAGCGGGCCGGTCGATTCGGTCATCGGCGTCAAAGTGGACATCTGTGTCCGGCGAGGCCTCAGCCAGATGCCGATCAAGATGGAATCGGCCGACGGCGACGCCTCCATCTCTGGCGTTCTGTTCAGCATTGACGCTGAGACCAAGCGCTGTCTTTCGGCGGAGCGCATCCGCGCTTAATGCGATGTGTTGACAACGGTTCGCCATCAACTATGATTGGGGATATTGCGTAATCGGCTTCCGGATCGCCTGGATCGGACGCTCCTCATAACTAGCGGCGTCGGTTGAACGTTTTTCGCATTAGAGCCACGGCAGCGTACGGCGGCCGCGTCGCTGGCCCTAACGTCTCTCGCGCTCGGGGAGACGGCGGCTCCACTTACGGCCGATCGGTAAAAATAAGGAAGAGTCACATGCCAAGAAGAACCCGCCTCTCGACGAAGGTCGCTCTCGTCGTGATCGCCCTCGTTACGGCTATCCTGGCCGCCACTGCCGTCACGGTCGCCATCGTCGCCCGGAACGTAACCGCCGACCTTACCGCGCGGGACGCGAAGGCCATTGTCGCGGCGAGGGCCGCCGAGCTCGGCCGGCTGGCCGAAAAGGCGTTCCTGCGGCTCGACTTCATCGCCAATGAGGCCGACATGGCCAAGGACCAAGCCACCGCCGACGCGCTCATCAGGGACCAGAAGGGGAGCCTGCCGCCCGAGTTCCAGTTTGTGCTCTGGGCAGACGTCAAAGGACGGTTCTACACTTCGGACGGGTCTATCGGCAACGTCGCGGATCGGGACTACTTCAAGGCCGTCATGGAGGAGGGCAAGTCCCGAGCCGTGTCCGACGGCTTGATTTCCAAGGTCGACGGTAAGCCTATCGTCGTGCTGGCCAGGCCCTTCGTGGGAGCCAAGGGCAAGGTCGATGGGCTGGTCGCCGCCTCCATCACATTGGAGTACTTTTCCGCGTACGTGTCCGGGGTGACCATGGGCGACAACGGCTATGCCTACATCATCGACAGGCGCGGCTACATCATCGCGCACAAGAACAGGGACTACGTGCTCAAGCTCAACATGCTCGACTCGGCCAAAGACGGTTGGATCGGGCTCGACGCCGCTGGCAAGGCCGCCCTCGCCTCCGATACGGCGGTCGCCAGCTATGTCAAGCCCGATGGCACCGCCATCACCATGTTCTCCAAGGCCGTGCCAGGCATCCCCGAGTGGAGAATGGGGATCACCATCCCGACCGTGGAGCTGAACAAGACGGCGGTGGCCCTCGTGCGGATCCTCCTCATGGTCTTCGGCGGAGCCCTGGTCCTGGCGATCTTCTCCTCGCTGCTCCTGGGCAAGTCCATCACCGACCCCGTGAAGGGCGTCACTGTCGCCATCGAGCGCCTATCGCAGGGCGAGCTGCGCGAGGACCCGGCGACGAAGCGCAAGCTCGCCAAGGCCGGCCGTAGGACCGACGAGATAGGGGTGGCCGTCAACGCGGTAGGGACTACGAGAGAGATCCTCGGCGCGATCGTGGGGCAGATCGCCGAGGCCGCCTCCAACGTCTCCGTGGGGGCGGAGGAGCTGTCGGCCGCGGCGGAGAGCGTTTCGACCGGCGCGAGTCAGCAGGCCGCCGGAGTCGAGGAGCTTTCGTCCTCGACCGAAGAGCTCGCCTCTTCGGCAAGGCAGAACGCCGATTCCTCGAGCGGGGCGGAAATGCTCGCGAAAAAGGTGGGCACGGAGGCGGAGGGCTCCAGCCTCGTGGTCAAAGAGACCGCGGTCCATATGCGCGAGATAGCGAAGCGTATCGTCATCGTGGAGGAGATCGCGAGGCAGACGAACCTGCTCGCGCTCAACGCCGCTATCGAGGCCGCACGCGCGGGCGAGGCGGGCAAAGGCTTCGCGGTCGTCGCGAGCGAGGTGCGCAAGCTCGCGGAGCGCAGCGCCACGGCCGCGCGGGAGATCACCGATCTGGCTGCCCTGAGCGTCGGCAAGGCCGACGAGGCGGGAAACAAGCTGACGTCTCTCCTGCCCGACATCCGCAAGACTTCGGATCTCGCCGAGGAGATCGCGAGCGCGACGAGGGAGCAATCCGCCGGCTCCGAGCAGATCGCGACGGCGGTCCAGCAGTTCGACGAGATCGTGCAGCGCAATTCCACGACTGCCGAGGAGCTCGCGGGCACGGCCGAAGAGCTGGCCCAACAGGCCGAGCACCTGACGAGCGCCATAGCTTTCTTCAAGACCGTCGGCGAAGAAACCGAAGGAGAGGAGCGGCGAGTCGGCAGGGGCGGCGGCCTCGAGGTTCCCGAGAGCGCCGGCCGCAGGTTGAGCGCGGCCATCCGAAGGCCCAGCCGCGCGTTGGTCGAAAGGCCTGGCCCGGCGTCGGCCGCTCGCGTCCGCGATGAAGAAGGGCTCTCTGTCCTCATCGAAGGAACCGCCGGCCCAGCCTGAATTAGGAAGACGATGACGGGGAGGTAGATGATGGAAATGCACGAGCTCGAGTCCCTGATAGCCGAGTTGGAGGCCCAAGAAGCCGAGCTTCGCTTTCCGAGCTTCTCGAACACGGAGGCCATTGCCCTTGGCGCGGCCATCGCCGAGAAGGCCCGATCGCGAGGTCAGGCGATCACCGTCGACATCAGGCGCTCCGGCCAGGAGCTTTTCCACTGCGCCCTCGAAGGCACGACGCCCGACAACGACCAGTGGGCCCTGCGCAAGGGGCGGTCGGCCGCGCGATTCGGCCACGCGTCCTTCCTCGTCGGGCTGCGGCTCAAGCTGTCGGGCTCGAGCCTCGAAGAGAAGCACTTCGTCGATCCCCTGGAGTTTTCGGCCCACGGCGGGGCCTTTCCCGTTTTCGTGACGGGGACGGGCCTCGTCGGCACGATCACGGTCTCCGGCCTGCCTCAGGAAGACGACCACGCCTTGGTGGTCGAGTGTATAAGGGAATTCCTCTCAGCGTCCCGCTAGCGTAATAAAACTCAGGTAATCGAGCGAGAGGGAAACCTTTCTAAAAAGTTTCCCCCTCGCGCTCCCTCTTCCAAATCGACGTTTCTGAGGCTCGGAAGAAGTGCGCGCCAATGCGCGCTCGGGGCAAGCCATTGCGCAACTGATATATCAGTGATATATTCGGGTGGTGAACGGCAAAGCGAAGGTCGAGCTCGACATCGTCTCCCTCTCGTCCATCGTCTACGAGGATCTCAAGCGGCGCCTGAACTCCGGTCTCATCAGGCCGGGGCAGTTCATCGATCTTGCAGCTCTGGGCCGCGAGTTGGGCATGAGCCGCACGCCGCTTCGCGATGCGATGATACGCCTCGAGCTCGAGGGCTTCGTCATCGTCTATCCGCGCAGGGGCGTGATGGTGAGGACGCTCGACCTCGGGGACATCAGGGACATCTACCAGATAGTCGGCGCGCTGGAGGCGTCGGTCGTCGAGCGGATGGCCCTGCGCTTCCGGGCCTCCGACGCCGATCGGATGGAAGCTTTCCGCGCGGGCATGGCCGAATCCCTCGCCGCTGACGATTTCGACGCGTACTATTCCGCCAACCTGGCCTTCCACGACGTGTACCTTGACCTGTCGGACAATCAGGACCTCGTGCGCAACGTGCGGATCCTCAAGGAAAGGCTCTACGATTTCCCGCGCCGATCCGAGTACGTGAAGGAGTGGGAGCTCGATTCCACCGCCGAACACGCCGAAATCACGGCCCGCCTGAGATCGGGCGACTTCAAGGATGCGGCGGGTTACATCCGCGACGTCCATTGGAACTTCGAGGTGCAGGAACGCTACATCCGCACGTACTACTTCGCCGCGGGCGGTCCGCCCCGGACCGCGGACGCTCCGCCCCGAACCGCCAGCGGGCGATAATGGATTCGCTCTCCTCGGGGATCGTCTTCGACATCCGCAAGTATTCCATACACGACGGACCCGGGATCCGCACGGCCGTGTTCCTCAAGGGCTGTCCCTTGCGATGCCGCTGGTGCCACAACCCCGAGGGCCTGTCTTTCGAGCCGGAGATACTGCGAAGGGCGGAGCGGTGCCTGCTTGACGCCGGCGGAGCGGCGGACCCCGCGGGCGCGGAGCGCGCTCCGGAGGCGTGCGACCGGTGCGCGCGAGCGTGCCCGCGCGCCAGTGCGCATGAAGGAGGGCGAGGGCTTGAGCCGAAAACGGAAGCGGGCACGGCGGCCTGCGCCGGCTGCCCATCGTTCGGCTCATGCGCCGATGCCTGTCCTGCCGAGGCGCTCCAGCTGGTCGGGCGGAAGATGCGGGCCCGCGACGTAATGGCCGTGATCCGCGAGGACATGCCCTTCTACGAGGATTCGGGCGGAGGCGCGACTTTCTCCGGAGGCGAGCCTTTGGCCCAGCCCGAGTTCATCTTGGAGCTCCTGCGCGCCTGCAGGGCCGAGGGCATACACAGCGCGTTGGACACTTCGGGCTGGGCGGCCCGCGAACTCATGCTCGAGGCAGGCGCGCTCGCCGATCTCGTGCTTTTCGACCTGAAGGCCATGAACGAGGCGCGGCACCTCGAGGCTACCGGTGTCTCGAACGCCCCGATATTGGCCAACCTCGAAGTCTTGTCGGCCGCGGGAGCCCGTATCGCCCTGCGCGTGCCGCTGATACCGGGGCTGAACGACTCGGCGGCCGAACTCCAGGACATGGCTCGCTTTGCGGCGTCGCTCAAGATCGGGATCCGCGTTCATATCCTGCCCTACCACGATGCGGGCAGGGGCAAATACGCGCTACGCGGAGCCGAATATCCAATGGGCCGGGCCCGTGCGCCGGCGCCCGAGTCGGTCGGCGAGGCTGCGCGCGTCTTCGAGAGCTTCGGGCTCGACGCAACGATCGGAGGCTAGAGATGAACGACACCCTGCGGCAGAATCTGAGCGAACGCGTGAATCGCCTTCGGGAGGAGAGCTTTTCGCTGAGGCCGAGCTTCTCGGCCGAGAGGGCGGTGCTGTCGACGGAGTTCTACCGGGAGTGGCAGGGCCGCGTCTCGAGCCCAGTGCTGCGGGCGATGAACTTCCGGAATCTCTGCGAGAAGAAGACCATTTACATCGGCGCAGGCGAGCTGATCGTCGGAGAGCGGGGACCGCGGCCCAAGGCGGTTTCCACGTACCCCGAGCTCACCTGCCACTCGGAGGAGGACCTGCGGATACTCGACTCCAGGCCGATGGCGAGCTACTCGGTGGCGGCCGCCGACGCCTCGGCCTACCGCGAGCTCGTGATACCCTATTGGCGCGGCAGGAGCATAAGGGATCGGGCGTTCGCCGAGATCGGCGAGGATTGGAAGCTGCTGTACGAGGCGGGGCTCTTCACGGAGTTCATGGAGCAGCGCGCGCCGGGTCACACGAGCCTGGATGGCTCGATCTACGAGAAGGGCCTGAACGCCCGGCGCGCCGAGATAGCGGCCGCTCGGTCGGCCCTGGACTGGAGCGCCGACCCCCGGGCGCTGGCCAAGGACGAGGAGCTCAAGGCGATGGACATCGCCTGCGAGGGGGCTATCGTCTTCGCCGCCCGCCACGCCGCGCTTGCCCAGGAGCTGGCGGGATCCGAGACTGACCCCGCCCGGGCCGTCGAGCTTCGTAGGATCGCCGAAGTTTGTCGACGCGTCCCCGCCGAGTCGCCGAGGAATTTCTGGGAGGCGCTCCAGACCTATTGGTTCTGCCATCTGGGGACGATCACCGAGCTCAACGGATGGGACGCCATGAGCCCCGGCCATCTCGATCAACACCTCGCGCCCTTCTACGAGCGCGACCTCGCGGAGGGCAAGCTCGCGCGCGAGACCGCCAAGGAGCTCCTCGGCTGCTTCTGGATCAAGTTCAACAATACGCCGGCGCCGCCCAAGGTCGGCGTCACCGCCGCCGAGAGCGGCACGTACAACGACTTTACCAACATCAATCTGGCCGGGCTCCTGACCGACGGCTCGGATGGCTCGAGCGAGCTGTCGTACCTGGTGCTCGAGGTCCTCGACGAGCTCCAGCTCTTGCAACCGCAGGCCAACCTCCAGCTGAGCGCGAAGACGCCCGAGCGCCTGCTCAAGGCGGCGTGCCGAGTCGTCCGCCGCGGCTCGGGCTATCCCTCGCTGTTCAACGCGGACGAGGTAGTGATGGCGCAGGTCGGCATGGGCAAGAGCCTCGCGGACGCGCGCGGCGGCGGCACGTCCGGCTGCATCGAGACGGGCTGCTTCGGCAAGGAAGCCTACCTCCTCCACGGCTACCTCAACTCGCCCAAGCTCCTCGAGCTCGCGCTGAACAACGGCGTCGACCCGGCCACCGGCACGGCGGTGAGCGTCAGGACCGGCGCTCCGGAGAGCCTCGGCAGCTTCGAGGAGCTGTACGCGGCCTACGAGCGGCAACTCGCGTACGTCGTCGGCGTCAAGACTCGCGTCTCCAACTACCTCGACTCCCTGTACGCCGAAAATGCCCCGGCGCCTTTCCTTTCGGCGTTGGTCGCGGACTGCGTTTCGAAGGGAATGGACTATTACGAGGGGGGAGCGCGCTACAACACCGACTACATCCAGTGCTGCGGCCTGGGCACGACGACGGACTCGCTCTCGGCCATCAAGACTCACGTGTACGAGAAGCGCGATGTCGCGTGGAAGGAACTGCTGGGCGCTCTCGCCGCGGACTGGTCGGGAAAGGAGGAGCTGCGGCTCCTCTTGTCCAACAAGACCCCGCGCTTCGGGAACGACGACGACGCGGCCGACTCCATAGCCCGACGCGTCGTCGAGAGCTGGCACGCGGCCATCGACGGACGCTCGTCGCCGCGGGGCGGAACCTACCACATAGACTTGCTGTCGACCACCTGCCACGTCTACTTCGGGCTCAAGACCGGGCCGACGCCCGACGGCAGGCACGCCCGGAAACCCGAGTCAGACGGATCCTCGCCCGCCCAGGGAGCCGATCGAAAAGGTCCCACGGCCGTGGCCAAATCCCTCGCCAAGATCGACGTCGCGCGGACCGGCGGCTCGCTGCTCAACCAGCGCTTCCTGCCCGCCGCGCTCGATGGCGAGGGCGGAATCGAGAAGCTTGCAGCGCTCGTCCGCGGCTATTTTAAGCTCGGAGGCCACCACATCCAGTTCAACGTCGTCGACACCGCGACCCTGCGCGAAGCGCAAAAGAGGCCGGAGGACTACCGCAGCCTCCTCGTTCGCGTGGCAGGCTACTCCGACTATTTCGTCGACCTCGATCGCAATCACCAGGAAGAGATAATCAGCAGAACTGCGCAAGAAGGATTTTAGGACCGCCATCCCTGGCGTGCTTGACACCGGCCTTTCGAACCGGGTATAAAATCTACCGTTCCATGCGGCGATGGTGGAATTGGTAGACACGCCAGCTTGAGGTGCTGGTGCCGAGAGGTATGGAGGTTCAAGTCCTCTTCGCCGCATTTATTTAGTCGAGATAAGGATTAAAGCCGACCCGAAACCGGGAGGCATATCACGCGATCCGACGAGAGTAGCACTGGAAAGTAGCACTCTTGCGGAAAGGACGAGATATGCAGCCGGTTTCCCGCTCCCCCTTCACACTTTATAAAAAACCATCTCACTCTGGACCGGACATTTGGTATGCTCGATTTTGGGATAAGGATGCCCACCGCTATGGTGCAACCAGATCAACTGGTATCTTGGCCGAAGGAAAAAGGGAGCGCCGGTCCGATGCTGAGGCAGCCGCCCGTGCGATGCTGCCCAGTATTTCCTTCAAGCCAGCACCAGAAGAAATCCTTTTCCTAGACTATGTTGAAGCATTTTGGACACAAACAAGCCCCTACGTACGGGAACGCGCGATTGTAGCCAGGAAGCCTCTTTCCGCCCGCTACGTCAAAGAAAACCATGAATGCGTGCGTCTCCACATGGCTTCCTTCCCCAGCTTCAAAGGATTGGCTCTGAAAAATTTGACGCCCGGTCAGATACTCGACTGGATGCGATGGGCAGCTGAGCAAGGCTTAGGTTCTCGGCGTATAAACATAGTGCTACAGGCCATGCGGGTTGCCACCCGGTACGCTGTCAAACGCGAGGAACTGTCCCGCGACCCTTTCGCACTTGTCGGCGAGGCTCGGGACGAACCAAAAGAGAGAGGCATCCTGTCCCCTGATGAGCTAGCTCGCTTAATTGCTACGCCTGCATCTGATCCTCGTGTCAAAGCCGGGATGCTTCTCGCGGCTCTATGCGGTCTTCGCCGTGGCGAGGTTCGCGGGTTGCTCTGGGATGATGTGGACACCAGCGTAGGCATTATCCACGTCGTCCATAATTTCGTAGAGTCCGAAGGTTCGAAGGCACCGAAGTGCGGGAGCGCCCGAACGGTGCCGCTCCCTGAGGCCGTGCGATCTGCCCTTAATGCGGTCCGAGCCATCTCGCCCAACGACGCCCCGAAAGATTATGTGTTCTTCCGTTTCGATTGCCGCAAGAAACCCGCTCCCGAATCCTTATTTCGCTACGGATTCACTCAATCTCTCGAAGCGATCGGCATCCCATCTGCTGTGCAACATGCCCGCAACCTAACTTTTCACGGTCTCAGGCATTCTTACGTGACTATGGGGCGGCTCGCTGGAATCTCGGACCTCGTTATGCAAGCCTTTGCTGGACACAAGGGCGCGGCCATGATGCACCATTATTCGCATGCCGCACAGGTGGTTGACTTCGACGACGCCCGCGCGAAGTTAGAAAAGGCCATCGCGCCGCAGACTGCCTCCGAGGGCGCATGATAACGTCGAACATCTTTCGAGCGGGCCGGCCCGAATGATAGGTTTGTTCCCCATATCGCGTGATACTTCGTTTCTTCTATATGGTCACAAACTGTTGCATATGCAGTAGAATAATAAGAGGAAAACCACAATATATGGGGTATTTCTCTATTGCTTCCTGTCGCTGCCCATGATATTATTTTCCACAAGAGGGACGCGTTGCGCACTATTACTGAACACGAGTGGGTAGATCAATATATTGCCTCTCGTAAGGAAGAGTTCGAACGACAATACTTTTTGCAGAATCCGTTTCTCAGGAAGGCGTCTCGGGATCTTAAGAAGAGGCGTCTTGAATGGAATAAATGGAGCCAACACAATGTGACCCCATCAATCACGTTACAGTTAACCCAATTTGGTCGAGGTCAGGCTCGAAAAAAGTTCCTCAGAAAGATGATTAATGATCCTTCTAGTTTTGGTTATGTCGACGATGTGACACGACGGAAGTGGAATCGATATTTTTTTGGCTTCCTCGCTGTGAGGACATAGGGTCTTTTATAACGACGCTAGTTTAGCGCCAACATTAACTTAACTAAGCAGACCGATTGCGGAGGCGAGTAGCGTATTTTGCTACGCGAAGCCAGAATTCGCAAGGAGCCCAGGCGGAAAATATAGGCGCTTTGGGCTGGGTACGATTAGGAGTACTTCGAGACACGCTTCATCGTAATTGATGGCGCGAAGGAACCTAAACGACCTTCTGTTGCCGGTCATGCCTAAACGGGCATGGCTCGACAACAGGAGGTCTCCGTGTCTGAACTATTCTCTTTAAAGCAAGCAGCAGCTTATGCTGATGTAAGTGGTGCCACCGCTAGACGATGGATTGACCAGAATAAGCTATCCGTTATTCGTATAAATCGCATTCTCCGTATCCGTCGTTGCGATCTCGACGATTTTCTTGAATCCAATAGGACACAACCAGTTTCTCAAAAACTTGATGGCAAGGCAGAACTATGAGGTCGCCTATTTGCAATCAAGAATACCTCTTCAGTGTTATAAAGCCTGAGCTTGAAAAACTCTGCTTTAATGCTCCGACATTTGGAGAACTAATTCTTCGGGCCACACTCGTAGATGGGGATGTAAGCCGGATATCTCTTGGCATTGAGACTTCCAGGCGTATTGCACCACGTGCAGGGCGAGAGTCATGAAACCCTCTAGAGTTCTTCCCCCTCTTCTCTCAACCCAAATTAGGAATAACCTAACCGGGGCGCTTTATCGAAGGATCGTACCTCTTCCGGGTGGTGATGATTTTGCAGACCTAACAAACGCTTGTTATGAAACTCTCGGTTTACAGAAACCTAAGTCAACGATGTCTAATACGGATTTAATTCGCCTAGCCGCTGCAGAAATAAGAATTGTGGAAGAAATTAAGGTTAGGCGAATTAGAAAAATAGAAGATGCAGTGACTGTATCCATCGAAGTATCGGCTCCTATTAAGCGAATGGCTCTTGTGCGCTGTTGGGCGGTAATCGACCGTGGCACTTGTTCGTTCCGATTGACTGAGCAAGATAAGCGAAAAAGAAGCCGGGCGACGAATTGAATGATTGAGCCAAAACTTTTCGACGAGCTCCAACAATGCCGAATAGGGGACATTTCTCGTTGACCCCTTAAGCTGAAATACGGACCCTGGGCGGGATAATAGGCCATTAAGGAGTGGATTTTCTGTCCAAATTATCCATTGTGGCCAGGAGAATCTATGAGAACTGCGCGCAGGCCTAAAAAATTACCAACGGTCTAACCGAGGACGAGCTCGCCCGGCTTCTCGCAACATTTGATCTTAAGGATGAGGTCGAGCGAAGGAATCTATTAATTACTCGGCTTATGGGCAATGCCGGGCTTAGAATTTCTGAGGCACTGAGCATCAAGGTAGTCGACCTAGACCTTGAGGCAGGGAAGCTACTAATTCGTGAGGGAAAAAATAAAGTTGATAGAATAGCTTACTTGGATCTACCGATATTACCTTACTCAAGAATTGGCTTGCGACGAGGAAGCTACAATCCCGCTGCTGTTTTGTACTTCTAGCGGCGCGCTGATTCGTGCAGGCTATTTTTGGGAAGTAGTCAAACGCCATAACGCGAAGGCAGGAATTCCGAAATCGGTTCACCCTCACACGCTTCGGCACACATTCGCTTCCGCCCTATATAGAAAAACAAAAGATATAATTCTAGTTCAACGAGCTTTGGCGCATCGTGATATTTCAGTCACAATGATATATACGCATTTGGACGATGGCGTACTTGAAGCAGCGATGAAGAACTTACGGACATAAGGAGGCATTCATGGGTGATAAAAAAAGACGGCCGCCCGCGATACCAACACGGGCGACCGCCAGAAAAAAGATGAGGCGGACGCCAGCATCTCTGAGAATAAGGATACAACGAAAGGTTCGTATCCGAAAAGGGTAGTAGCGGCCGCTATCGCGCTCGCCAAAGATCGCGGATTTTTGGTTAGTGCGTTCCATTCTATCAACCTGAGCGGCGGATGTACTTGCGGTAAGCCCTCCTGTGGTAGCCCTGGGAAGCATCCGGCTACCGCGCATGGATTTTATAACGCGACAGCCGACATTGCCGAGATCAAAGCTATGTTCGGACAGAAAGCTCGTAATGTAGCGGTGCAGACCGGCAAGAATTCTGGGATTGTCGTAATCGATATCGACCCACGTCATGGGGGCGATAAAACTCTTCAGCTGCTTATCAAAAAGCATGGCAAGCTTCCTAAGACGTTAACCGTTAAGACCGGTGGTGGAGGCGAGCATTACTATTTCAAATATCCCGCAGATGTAGAGGAAATAAAGAGCACCCCCCTCGGAGGACAAGAGGGCATCGACCTCCGTGCTGATAAAGGCGGTGCGATTGCACCTCCTTCTAGGCATGCTTCCGGCGGCACCTATGCGTGGGTCGATGAGACCACGGCGATTGCGGAGCTCCGGATTGGCTCCTAAAGCTAATTCTTGAGAATGAGCCGGCCAAAAAGAATTTAGGCCCTGGCCTTATTACACAAGGGCATCGGCACGATGCACTTAAAAAGCGTGCTGGTCAACTCAGAAATCTTGGTCACGACGAAGAATATATTGTCGAAGCGCTTATTCGATTTAGCACTGAATGTTTCGAGGAGCCAACAGGCGAGAAAGAGATTCGGGATCTTGCGTAAATTCGTTTGTTCTAAACCGATCACTGGCGAGAGATGGATCCCTAAAAATGAACTCAGGGAGTATGCCGAGCTTGCGTCAGAGTCGTTCATCCAGCCGATTGACCCGGCCCTTGCAAAGCAAATTGAAGACGAAGTGAAAAAGATTTACAGCTCTCCGCGCCACCTGCACCTAATGCGGCCTATTAGGCACGTATCGCCGAGATGAAGCGGAAATGTGCTATTCGGCTACCTTAGGAAGTATGGCGATTTGATGATTATCAATGCCGAGGGTGGGCGATTCTTTTTTCTCAATAAAAAGGAGTTAAGCTTTATAATCTCGAGCAGCGGCAATGGGAAGCCTGGCTTTACTGTTTCTGCAAAAGATATTGTCGACCGCGCTGTTCAAAAGGACTTGACGATGGACGAAATCGTCGCAACACGGATGCAGAGAACGTTTGGCTTTATCGGTTCGCCTTTTGGGAGGAAACGGAGCAAATCCTTTTTATTAGCCGTTTCGACGGTCGGGTTTATCGGCTAGATGGGGCTTTTACAAAACCATCCGTAATGGCTAGGTTATTATTCGAGGAACACCCCGACTGGATCAGTACTAAGCCCGCGAAACCATCACCAGAGAGCGGAGACCCATACCACACGCTAGTTTATGATTTTCCCCGCTGGAATGGGCAGGATGATGAGACAGTTGCTGATCCTCCATGCATGGATACTTTCTCTGTTTTTTGCCAGTCGTCGCCCCACTAAGCCTATCTTCCTTTTCCAAGGCGAGAAAGGGAGTGGGGAATCCACCCTGCTCCGGGTCATTCTTAAGTACCTCTTCGGCCGATATGCGGAGGTAGCAGGGGTCCCTGACAAACCTGATGCGTTCAACGTCCTCGCGTCGCAATCGCATATCGTTGCCCTCGACAATTATCTACAGCTGGATCGGCTTCAAGATAAACTATCGCGCCTCGCTACAGGTACTAAAGAGGTCGTC
>CAWHFT010000108.1:0-10373 GCA_963828175.1 uncultured Spirochaetota bacterium | reverse complement strand
CTCGACCTGGGCTCGACTTCCAAAGGCTACGCGGCCGACGAGGTAGCCAAGATCATTCGCGATGGCGGCGTGAAGAGCGCGATCATCGATCTCGGAGGCAACATACTCGCTGTCGGAAGCCGCCCGGATGGTAAGCCGTGGCTCATCAGTCTGCAGAACCCCTTTTCGACCGATCGCGGCGCGTACCTCGGCATAGCGAGCCTGAGGGACAAGACCATGGTCACCTCGGGCGTGTACGAGCGCTACTTCTTCAAGGATGGGAAGCGCTATCACCACATCTTCGATACGAAGACGGGCTATCCGGTGGACAATGGCCTGATGTCGGTGACGATCGTGACCGCCAAGTCCTTCGACGCCGATGGTTTCACGACGGCGATCTTCGCGTTGGGCCGCGTAAAAGGCATGGCCCTCGCCAAGGAGCAGGGCGTCGACGTCATAGTCGTCGATTCCTCCAAGAAGGTTTACATGAGCCCCGGCGTTTCGACCTATTTCGAGATCACGGACCCGTCCTTCTCGTTCGCGGAGTAAGGCTCGGGTTCCCGATCGACCAGGCCCATCTTGAGGAATAGCCAGGGGGCTCCCATCGTCATCCAGGCGCCTAGGAGGGCATAGCGAAGAAAGCGGAAGATTGGAGGCCCTCCCGACTCGACGCCGGCGAGGAGGTACTTCGGCAGCGCATAGATGATGGCGACGGTAGCCAACCCGAAGAAATATCGCAACAACCGCTTGATGAACGTGCCGGAAACCGAGAACGGAGCCGCCTTTCGCGCGTAGGTCGCCCCTACGGCGAGGCCGAAAAACGCCCCAGATAGCGAAGTGTCCTTGATGTAGAGGACATTCATCCCGAGCGCGACAGCCGCGGCCAGGGCGAGGGCGGTGTTCTCGCGCAATCCCGCCACCCAGCGCTCGATCCGATCTCCGAAGAGGCGGACGAGTACGAGCATGGCCGCTCCGATGGTCCAACCAGCGAGGACGTCGGTGGGGAAATGGACGCCGAGGTACACGCGCGACAGGCCTATCAGCAACGGCAGGGCGATCGCCAGGATGAGGCCGAGAGAGGACCGGAAAAGACGCGCGGCCGAACCCCAGAAAACCACCGAAACCATAGCGTGGTTCGAGGGAAGGCCAAAGGTGGCTTCTCTGGCCAAGGCAACCGAAGGATCGAGGTCGTAGGGCCGCGGTTGAGCGAACGCGAGCTTGAGCCTAAGGTTCACGACCGAGGTCAAGAGGACCAATGCGCCGATCCTGAGCCCGCGGCGCTTGTCGACGCACCAGTATATTAGCGGCAGGAGGGCGAGGTAGCAGAACTCGGTCCCGAGCAAGCTGACGCCCTTGGCTGCCGAAGTCAAGGCCGGGCTCGCGAGCGATTGCGTGTCGCGCACGATGGCGAGCCCCCATGAAAGCAGTTGGTTCATTCTCAGTTTCTCCCTACCGATTCTTCGACCGGACAAAGGCCTTCCGCGAGCGCAACTTCGAAGCCTTCTTCGGGCATTGGCCTCGCGAACAGGAAACCCTGGTACTGATCGCAGCTCGCCTCGCCGAGCCAGGCGAATTGCCGGGTGTTCTCGACTCCCTCCGCCACTACAGAGAATCGGAGCCTATGTGCGAGATCTATGACCGCCCCTGCGATGGTTGAGGCTCGCGGGTCCCACGGCAAAGGCTCGACGAAGGATTGGGGCAGCTTGACGCAATCGACTGGGAAGTCGCGCAAAGTGGCGAAGGACGAATAGCCGGTCCCGAAATCGTCTATCGTTATGGAGCAACCCAATGCCTTGAGCTCCGCCAGTTTTTCGATCGCATTCGCCCCGTCCTCCATGATGCCGCTTTCGGTGATCTCGAGGTCCAGCCGAGAGGCGGGAAGGCCTGTGGCGGTCAGTATGGCGCGGACGTCCTTAACTAGATCGTCGCTGCGGAATTGATAGGGAGATATGTTGACCGACACGGGAATGGCGGGGAGTCCTTTGCGTTCCCAAGAGGCGGCGCTCGCGCAAGCTTTTGCAAGGACGATGCGTCCAAGCTCGCCGATGAATCCGGCGCGCTCGGCCGCGCCGATGAACTCCGAGGGCTGCCGCATTCCCCCCTCGGGCAGGCGCCATCGCGCGAGGGCCTCGGCCCCGACGATCCGGCGCCAGAGATCGACCTTGGGCTGGAACCAGGGAAGGAAAGCCTCGGCCCTCACGGCCCATCGCAGCTCCTGCTCGACGCGCGAGCTCGCGATGAGCCTCGTGTGGAGAGACGCGTCGTACAGCCGGTGCGATCCGGGACCGTCCTCCTTGGAGAGGTGGAGCGCGGCTTCCGAAGCCCTGATCAAGGCCTCGGCCCGAGTGCCGTCATGAGGATACAGCGCTAGGCCGAAGGAGGCCGAGAGCCCGATTTCCGCCCCTCCGAGGGAAAAGGATCTGTCGAAGGCGCGACGCGACTTGTCGATGATTTCTTTCGCGTCCTCGGGATCCTTGACGTCGGACAAGAGAACCAGGAAGACATCGCCGGCCGAGCGGGCGACCACATCGTCGACGCGGAATGACCGAGTAAGGCGACACGCGGTCTCGATGAGGATCGCGTCGCCCGCCCCCGGGCCGTGAGTCTCCCCGACACGCTTGAACCGGTCGATGCCTATGGCCATGATCCCGAGGATCCTGCCGCGCCGCGCCGCGACTTCGACGGCCCTGGCCAGCTCGAGCTCGAAGGTCTCGCGGTTGGGTAGTCGCGTGAGGGGATCGTGGCTCTCCAGGAAATCGGCACGCTCCTCCGCGTGGTGGCGTCCGGCAGCTTCGGCCTTGAGTTCGGCTTGCCGCTGCTCGAGCTCGGAAGCGAGAGCGCCACGAGCGTGGTCGGATCGGCGTAGGCCGTTGATCAGGTAGGACTGGGCGAAACCGGTGATGACGCAGAGCGCAACTGAGTCTGCCGAGGACATCGTGTACTGAAAGGGATCTTCGCTCCAGCCCAAGGCGCCCAGGCGCTGGGCGAGGCCGATAGCCAACAGTACCAAGGTTTGCGCCAGGCAGGACGCGGCCGCTCCCTTCATTCCGAAGAATATGGCGGAAAGGACCGTTGCTGCGCAGAGCCAGGTCCCGCTGGAGGAAAAATCACCGAATCGCCAGAGGAGGTATGCGCCTAAAATGAAGATGATAGAAATCAATGAGACATAGGCGATTCGGCTGGGTAGAGATTCGTAAAAGAAAAAGAGAAAAACGATTGCCGCGTAAGCGAGGCCCGAAATCAAGGCAAAATCATAATAGTGGCCCCGAAAGGCAAAAACTAAAGAGGCTATAACAAGCCCTATCCCCAGGAACACACTGAGGCGTAAGAGACCCCGAACGATCCTAAGCCGATACGCATCGATCGGATCGAGGACGATAGGACATAGGACGGCATTAGAGTTGATTTTTGCGCCCCGGGGCATGCGGTCTCGCCCGGAGCGCCGTAGCATGTCTTCGATACCCACGGTACTCCATGCAGCAACAGAAGTTGCTTATTTGTAGTTTATAACATATTGGATATTTTGTTAAGCCTTTCTTTTTCTCTCAGGCGGGTTTACCTTGACTACCCTCGACCTGCATAGTAGAACCGATTCGCCGCCGGCATGGTGAAATGGCATACACGGCAGACTCAAAATCTGCTGCCAGCGATGGCTTGAGGGTTCAAGTCCCTCTGCCGGCATCAAAGCGAAGATCTATGTCGATTTTTCGGTGGCCCCGGAGCTCCCCAGCGGCGTATCATCGCCTTGAGAGGTGTGGATAATGCCCGAGCTACCGCCTTTTTCGATAATGGATACAGCTTTCCGCGGCCGCGACGAATCGTTTGACGGCCTGTTCTTCGCCGCGGTCACGACAACCGGCGTATTCTGCCGACCCTCGTGCCCGGCGCGCAAGCCCCTGCCGGGCAACACGGTCTTTTACGCGACAGCGGCCGAGGCTCTGTTCGCCGGCTATCGTCCCTGCCAGCGCTGCAGGCCCTTGGCCTCCACAACCGATCCTGACTGGGCCCAAGACCTCGTGGAACGCGTCGAGGCAAGCCCCGCGAGCCGTATCCGGGACGCGGACCTCCGAGCCGAAGGGCTCGACCCCGCCACCGTCCGTCGACGATTCCAATCCCGCTTCGGGCTGAGCTTCCAGGCCTATCAGCGCGCTCGGCGGCTGGCCGCGGCCTTCGAGGCAATCAAGGCCGGCGGAAGCCTGGACGACGCGGTGTTCGACCACGGGTACGAATCGCACTCGGGCTTCCGTGAGGCCTTCGCGAGGCTATTCGGCGAGGCCCCGGGCCGGGCCGCGAAGCAATCGGGCGGCGACTTCATTCGCCTGTCCTGGATAGACAGTTCTCTCGGTCCGCTAGTCGCCGGAGCGGTCGACGACGGCATCTGTCTCCTGGAATTCACCGATCGCCGAATGCTCGAGGCGCAGGCCGAGGTATTGCGAACGCGTTTGGGATTGCCGGCGGCGCCCGCGCCGCACCCTCATCTCGAGCGCCTCGAGGCTGAGCTGGGCGAGTATTTCGCCGGGAAGCGAAAGAGTTTCGATGTCCCGATTCACGAGCCGGGAACGCCCTTCCAGGAGCGGGTGTGGACTGCCCTGCGCGATATTCCCTACGGCGAGACGCGAAGCTACGGCGATCTCGCACGCACCATCGGCGACCCCTCGGCGGTTCGGGCAGTCGCACAGGCGAACGGCCGAAACCGCATAGCGATCCTTGTGCCATGCCACCGCGTAATAGGCGCAGACGGAGGACTGGGAGGATACGGCGGGGGGGTCTGGCGCAAGCGAAGACTTCTCGAGATCGAGGGAACCGCCCTCCCGTGACCGAGTCGACTTGCAGGGCGGGCTGCGTCCAATTGACGAAGCAGGGCCTCTGCATGCCCTGGCTTACTTGATGGCACTGGAAAGCGCAACCGCCCCCTGATGTCGGGCCTCGGCGGGCGCTTCTAGCCGGTCCAGCATGCCCGATACGACTTTTACCATGCTCGACTTGATCCAATCGTAGCGAGGGCTCGGGGACGCAAAGGCGGCGCGGTCTTCCCGTTCGGGGTCCGCCGACTCTTCCTCGCCTGGACGCGTGACTGCCCATGCCATGTGCGGCTGCGTGAACTCAAGGTGGAACTGGAGCGCGAGGACGTCGGGGCCATAGCGGAATGCTTGGTTGGACCAAGCGCGGCTCGAGGCGAGCAACTCTGCGCCGGCCGGAAGCTCCCAGGCATCGTCGTGCCACTGTATCGCTATGAAACCGTCAGATGCATCGCCAATCGTCCCGAGGACCGGGTCGGCGGCACCAGCCTGGGTGAGACGCAGTCGCTTAAAGCCGAACTCGGGCGCGGGGCTTCGGAAAACTTTAGCGCCTAGCAGACGCGCGAGGAGCTGGCAGCCGAGGCATATCCCGAGCATCGGCGTCCCGGCCTTGAGGCATCGTTCCATGAAGCGCAGCTCCTCGGCGATCCAAGGGTTGCCGGCATCGTCGTATGCGCTCATATAGCCGCCATAGACGATAGCGAGATCGAAAGCCCGCGGGTCCGGCGCCTTTTCGCCCGCGAAGAGCTGGAGAATATCGACCGTGTCTCCGCGGTCGGCGAAGAAGGTCGCGTCGTTGTACGGGAATTTCGGCTGCCAATGCTCGAGCTTCAAGATATGCGCCATGTGAACTACCTCTTTGACGAAAATACCGGAACCTAAACGGAAAGGATAGGCGCTCCGAACGCTGCAGTCCTCCGTGGATAGACAACGTATAGTCCCTTCCGTATCATGCTTCCCTCATGAATACCCTTGCCCGTCCTGATCGATGGAAGATCCTCCCCGTCGTATTGCTCGCGCCCCTCATGGGAAGCCTGGACGGAAGCATCGTAAACGTCGCGCTGCCGACGATTGCACAGCGCCTGGGCGTCGGACTGGATGGAGTCCAATGGGTCGTCTCGAGCTACCTGATCGTGATCTCCGCTTTGGTCCTGGTTTTCGGCAAGATCGCCGACAAGCTCGGCAAGGTGCGCGTCTTCGAGCTCGGATTCCTCGTGTTCGGGACTGGGTCCCTGCTCTGCGCCCTCTCATGGAGTCTGCTGGTCCTCATCATCGCCCGTTCTCTGCAGGCGATCGGCGCCTCGATGTTCATGTCATCGAACCAGGGGATAATCGCTTCGATATTTCCGCCCGAGGAAAGAGGCAGGGCCCTAGGTTTTCTGGGCACGACAGTGGCCGTGGGCACGATGGTGGGGCCTCCGCTCGGTGGGATCATGGTGGATGTCTTCAGTTGGCAGTCGCTCTTCCTCATCAACATCCCCATATCCCTTTTCGCCTTCGTTGCCGGTGCGAAGCTCCTGCCCCGGGACGACAAGGCGGGATCGCTGAGAGGCTTCGACCTCGTCGGCTCGGGCCTGTTCGCGATCTTCATCGTCGGCCTCTTCTACTTCATGCTGAGCGGCAGCCAGTACGGGTGGGATGCGCCAGTCGGACTCGCGAGCCTCGCGGCGTCGATTGCGTGCGGAGTCCTCTTCGTCCGCCGCGAGACTCGGATAAAGGACCCCATGATCGACCTGTCGATCTTCGAAAACGGCTTCTTTTCAGTCAGCGCAATCTGCGTCCTCCTCGTCTACGTCGTCAGCTTCTGTGTCGTCATGATCCAGCCTTTCTACCTCCAAAACGCCCTAGGGCTGTCTCCGTCAGCGGCCGGCCTGCTCCTCCTCGCCTCGCCATTGACGACCGGGCTCGTCGCGCCTCTGAGCGGCCATCTTTCGGACAGGATCGGGCCGAAGGCGATCACCGTCGTCGGGCTGGCAATCATGCTCGCCGCGCTCGGCCTCATGTGCCTCCTTGGAATCCGATCGAGCCTCGCAGTCGTCGCCGCATGCCTGGCTCTTTTCGGTCTCGGCTCGGGCGTATTCGGCTCTCCTAACACGAAGCTCATCATGGCCCACGCGCCAAAGGACAAGTTGGGCATCGCGGGCAGCGTAAACGCCCTCGCGCGCAATATGGGTATGGTATCGGGCATCGCATTCTCCGTCGCCGTGCTCAACGGCAGCATGAGCGTGAGGCTCGGCGCGCAGGTCAATGGGTTCGTTCCGGAGCATCCAGAAGTTTTCATTTACGGAATGAGAGTCGTCTTCATCTCGGCCGCCGCGCTCTGCGTCGCGGCGATCGGCCTAACGCTGGCTCGGGCGCTCGCGAGGGATCGGGCGTGAACGCCGCGAGCGTCGTGGAGATCTGCGCCGCGGCGCTCGTCACCGGGTTCTCCAAGACGGGCCTTCCAGGCGTCGGGATCCTCATCCCGACCCTGGCCGCGATGGCGATGCCGGCCCGCGCCTCGACCGGGTTTATACTGCCGGTCCTCATCGAGGGCGATTGCGTGGCGGTGGGCTATTGGCGGCGAAAGGCGGAGTGGCGAAGCCTTGCGCGAGTCCTCCCTTGGACGGCGCTCGGAATCGTCGCGGGATACTTCCTCATGGGGGCCCTGAGCGACGCTATTTTCAAGCCTTTGCTGGGAGGCATGATCCTTGTCATCGTCGCTCTGGACCTCGCCCGCAAAGCGGCGAAAATGGAGCTGCGAGCCGAGAGCCATGTCCTTGCTGCGGCGATCGGCATCATCGCCGGGGCCTTCACGATGATCGCCAACGCGGCAGCTCCCGTGATGACGATCTATCTTCTCTCCATGAAGCTGCCCAAAGAAGGAATTCGTCGGGACCGGTGCCTGGTTCTACTTCATCGTCAATCTGTTCAAACTGCCGTTCAGCATCGCGTTGGGCCTCGTGACGTGGTCCACTCTGGCGATAAATCTCGAGCTCCTGCCCCTCGTCCTCGTCGGCAGCCTGGTCGGCGTTCTCGTCATGAAGAGGCTTCCTCAAAAAGTGTTCAACGTCATCGCCGAAGTGCTGGCGTTCGCAGGCGGGATAAAGCTGTTCTTCTGAGTCTTAGTGTGTGGGCCATTGGAAAATCGAGGCGAAGCTGACGATCGATATCGCCGGGGAGTCCTATGCCGAGGGCGATGCCGTGCTCCCCCTTTAGAGTGCTTTCACCTTCTGGTTTTGCGCGAGCGCCGTTTCGAAGCGGTCGCCGACGGATTCCTCGAGGAGCCGCGCAGCAGCCGGGAAGATCGATGCGGAGAGAGCCTCGCGCTCAGTGTCGGAGAAATCCGAAAGCACGTAACCGGCGATGTCGGGGTGCTCGGGGCGGCCGATTCCTATGCGCAGGCGGGCGTAGTCGCGCGTGCCCAGACGCGCCTCGAGCGAGCGAAGGCCGTTGTGGCCGCCCAAGCCCCCGCCCATTTTGAGGCCGACGTAGCCGAAAGGCATCTCGATCTCGTCGTGGACGGCGAGGAGCTCGGCCGGCTCGATCTGGTAGAAGCGCATGAGCTCGGCGGCCGAGTCGCCCGAGAGGTTCATATAGGTTTCGGGCATGAGGAGCCACGTCCGGCCGGCGTCGGTCTCGCGCGTGGCGAAGCGGCCCTTGAACTTGCGCTCCCATCGGAGCTCGTCATAGAACGGCAGGGACTCGAGGAATAGCCAGGCGGCGTTATGGCGGTTGCCGGCGTACTCGCGGCCGTAATTCCCTAAGAACGCATAGAGCCTGATCACCTAGTCTCCTCCGTGGGCGGTTTGACCGCCCGGACGGGTCATAGTACCTTTTCGCGAGGGCGG
Organism: uncultured Spirochaetota bacterium; assembly: GCA_963828175.1. Classification (GTDB taxonomy): domain Bacteria; phylum Spirochaetota; class Spirochaetia; order Treponematales; family Rectinemataceae; genus UBA1306. The sequence goes on along the minus strand of CAWHFT010000108.1, from coordinate 1,765 downwards.
CGCCACGGAGGGTAGCATGAATGTCGATCCCAGGATCAGCCTCTCGATCGAGGACCGAGATGGGGGAAAGGCCGCCCGGGGATAGGGTGTTCAGGCTCTTCAGCCGGGACGGGAAGATCACGGGAGTGGCCAATTTATCGGGTCGCCCGCACTTCGAAAAGGCTGCCCCGTGGATTTCGGGAAAGCCCATCGCAGGTGTCGCCGTGCACCGCGACGGCCAGATCGCCTTTGCGCCGAGAAGCGTTACGCTATTCGAGAAGTGAGGTAAGCCATGGAGAAGACCGTCTTCGTGATAGGCCACAGGAATCCCGATACGGACTCCGTCGTGGCGGCAGTCGCCTACGCCGCGTTGAAGCGCGTGACCGGGATGCCGGAGGCTCGGGCCGCTCGCGCGGGCGCGGTGAACCCGCAAACCGAGTACATCTTCGATCGCTTCGGCCTCGAGCTGCCCTTGTTGATTTCCGATCTCGTGCCTAAAGCCGAGTACTTCCTCTCGGGGCCGGCGCGGACAGTGCGCTCAGACACGCCCCTCTGGACCGCCTTGGCCCTTCTCGGGGAGGGGTCGGGAGAGGCCCTGCCCATCGTGGACGACGAGGGACGATACCGTTCGCTCCTCCACTACGGGTCCTTCGCCCAAAACGTCATTGCGAAAATCAACCCTCGGAAAAAGGCGGTGATCCTGACTAGCGTCCGGCACCTGATGGATACGATCAAGGCCCAGGCCATCGTCTCCTTCGACGAGGATAAGATGTTCAAGGCGATCATGATCGTCGCGGCCAACCAGACCGAGTCGGTGCGCGCAGTCCTGGCTGCCGAGGACGCGGGCAACAAGATCCTGTTGGTCGGCGACCGCGACGACGTGCATCATCTCGCGCTTGAGGCCGGCGTCCGGGTCCTCATCGTCACCAACGGGTTCGTCGTAACGAAGGAGCTTCGGGCCTACGCGGAGAGCAAGCGGATAACCGTGCTGGTCTCGCCCTACGACACCTCGAGCACCTCCCTGCTCGTGCTCTACTCTACGCCAGTCCATGCAATGAGCGATTCGGAGACTCAGGCGATTCACAAGAGCGTGCGGACGAGGGACGCGCGAAAGACCCTCGCGGCCTCGCCCAGCAGGTCCGCCGCGGTGGTCGACGACGAGGACCGGGTCATCGGATTGCTCCGCGAAGGAGATCTTCTGCGAGAGCCGAGCGTCGAAGTGATCATGGTCGACCACAACGAGTTCGGCCAGGCGATCGAAGGCATCGAGAACTATCGCATTCTCGAGGTAATCGACCACCATCGGCTCGGCTCGTTCTCGACTAGGTACCCCATCACGTTCATAAACCGGGTAGTCGGCTCGACGATCTGGGTCCGAGCATAAAGGACCATCAAGTCGGCGCGGTCCAGCGGCAGCCGCACGAGATCCGCATGCAAGGTCAGGCGCAGGATCTCGCCAGTGTCGGGGTTGATCATCAGCTCGCCGCGATAGCCGGTGGTCCAGTTCAGGTTTGTTTGAGTCTGTTCAATTGGCAGCGTAGATTCCGAACCACTCATATCGGTGAGGCAGCAGAATGACAGGTGGTAGTGGGATATCTTCGTGAACCGGCACCACGAAGCGGAACACCGCGCGCAAGCCATGGGCGGTTTGTTCCCAGTGGCTCCACTCCAGATCGCTGCAGGGCGGCATCCGGAATAACGATGTTCAGGATGGCCCCGAATGTGCCCTGGGCTTCCAGCGCGCCGACTCCTTTGTTTTTCCGGTGATTGGCACGAGCGGCCTGAT
>CAWHFT010000107.1:0-3916 GCA_963828175.1 uncultured Spirochaetota bacterium | reverse complement strand
TCCTCGCCTGCGCGAAGCTTCTCGATCTCGTCGCGGATCAGGGCAGCCTGCTCGAACTCCAGCTTTTTGGCGTACTCGAGCATTTGCGACTCGAGGGCGCGGAGCAGCGATTTCTTCTGCTCCGGAACGAGCAGGTTGTGCCCCTTCTTGAGCTGCTCGATCTCGGTGGCGGCGGCGTCGACCCGCTCCTCGCGATGCCGCTCGAGGATGTCCTCGATGGCCTTGCTGATAGTCGTAGGCGTGATGCCGTGCTCCTGGTTGTACTTGACCTGAATGGCCCGGCGGCGGTCGGTCTCCTCGATGGCCACCTTCATGGCGTCGCTCATCCTGTCGGCGTACATGACGACCGAGCCAGCCGCGTTGCGCGCCGCCCGGCCTATGATCTGGATGAGGCTCGTCGCGGAGCGGAGGAAACCGATCTTGTCGGCGTCGAGGATGGCGATGAACGATACCTCGGGCAGGTCGATGCCTTCGCGCAGGAGGTTGATGCCGACCAGGACGTCGTAGTCGCCCATGCGCAGCTGCTTGAGGATCTCGACGCGCTCGATGGTCTCGACCTCGGAGTGGATGTAGCGAACCTTGAGACCCAGGCCGGTCAGGTACTCGGTGAGCTCCTCGGCCATCCGCTTGGTCAGCGTAAGGATGAGGCAGCGCTCCTTCAGGACGATGCGCCTGCGGATCTCGGCGTAGATGTCCTCCATCTGGCCCTCGGAGGGCCTGACCTCGATCTCGGGGTCGACGAGCCCTGTGGGGCGGATCAGCTGCTCGGCGATGCGCTTGGATTTGGAGAGCTCCTCCTCGCGGGGGGTGGCCGAAACGCAGATGACCTCGTCCAGCATCGACAGGAATTCCTCGTACTTGAGCGGCCGGTTGTCGCGGGCGGAGGGCAGGCGAAAGCCGTAGTCGACGAGCGTGGTCTTGCGGCTGCGGTCCCCGGCGTACATCGCGCCGACCTGCGACAGAGTGACGTGGGACTCGTCGACGAAGGTGACGAACTCCTTGGGAAAGTAGTCGATGAGGACGCCCGGCCGCGCTCCCGGCTCGCGGCCCGCGAGGGGGGCGGAATAGTTCTCGATGCCGGAGCAGTAGCCCATCTCCTCGAGCATTTCGAGGTCGTACTCGGTGCGGCTCTTGAGCCGCTGGGCCTCGACGAGCTTGTTGGCGGCCATTAGGCTTTCATAGCGCTCGTCGAGCTCGGCGCGGATTTTCGAGACGGCGTTCTTGACCTGGTCTTCGGGCATCACGAAGTGCTTGGCCGGATAGACGACGGCCTCGTCGAGCTCCGGCCCGAAGGCGCCCGAGATGGTGTCGAACTTGCGTATCCGCGTCACTTTGTCGTAGTCGAGTTCGATCCGGTAGGCCTCTTGCAGATAAGCGGGGTAGATCTCGAGGACGTCTCCGCGGACCCGGAAACGGCCGCGCTCCAGGACGGCATCGTTGCGCTCGTACTGCAGCGAGACGAGCTTTCGCTTGACCTCCTCGAGATCGACCTCGGAGCCGCGATCGACGTACAGGCGCATTTCCTTGTAGAGATCTGGCGAGCCCAAGCCGTAGATGCACGACACCGTCGCCACAATGATGACGTCGCGGCGCTCCATGAGGGCCGCCGTGGCCGAAAGCCGCATGCGGTCGATCTCTTGGTTGATGTCGGAGTCCTTCTCGATGTAGAGGTCCTTCGAGGGGACATAGGCCTCGGGCTGGTAGTAGTCGTAATAGGAGACAAAGTACTCGACCGCGTTGTCTGGGAAAAACGTCTTGAACTCACGGTAGAGCTGGGCCGAGAGGGTCTTGTTGTGCGAGATGACGAGAGCCGGACGCTGAACGGCCTCGATGACCTTGGCCATCGTGTAGGTTTTGCCCGAGCCGGTGACGCCCTTGAGGGTCTGCCATTTGAGGCCCTCCTTGACGCCGCGAGCGAGCAGCTCGATAGCCTGGGCTTGGTCTCCGGCGGGCTCGTAGGGGGCGTCTACTCGGAACGGTCGCATTGACCGAGTCTAGCTGTAATGCCCAGAGGAATCAACGCATATACATCAAAACTCTCACGACTCAGGGCATCTTCCCGATCGATTCTCAATCAGAATTCCTCAAACTCGGAGTCCATTTCGCGATTCGCTGCCGGACGGATCGCGAGAGATCGTTCACGCGGACTACCCTGAGCGAGTACAGGCTTTTGCGGTAGCGGCTTTCGTCGCGCTCCAAGAGTTGAGTAATTCGGCGATACTGGAGCCCCTTTGGATGCTGCCGCGTGCTTTTCTTCGCTGTCCATAACATGAAAGAACGCGACGGCTTCGTTGAGAGCCATTGCGCGCGCGTTGAGCTGTTCGGCCGTGGCCGCGATCTCCTCCGATTGGCCTGCGAGTTCCTCCGACAAGGAGGAAAGCTCCTCGGATGTCGATGCGTTGCTCTGAATGACTGCATCGAGCTGGATGATTGCCTTGTTTATCTGCTCGGCTCCTGCGTTCTGCTCGCGCGAGGCGGCGCTTATCTCGCGTACTAGGTCGGCGGTCTTCACTATCGTCTCCAGGACTCCGCCAATGAGATTTCCCGCCCTCTCCGCCGCGGAGACGCTGCTCTGGGCTGTGGTGTTTATTTCGGCCGATGCGTTTTGACTACGCTCCGCGAGCTTGCGGACTTCGCTCGCCACGACGGCGAACCCTTTCCCAGCCTCACCGGCCCTGGCCGCCTCGATCGCCGCGTTGAGCGCCAAGAGGTTCGTCTGACGCGCTATCTCCTCAATGACGTTTATTTTTGAACAGATAACGCGCATCGCTTCAACAGTCCCGGCGACTGCTTCTCCGCCCTGCTTTGCATCTTTGGCCGCTTTGTCGGCGATCGTCTCGGTCTGGCTCGAGGACTCGGAGTTCTGCCTGATGTTCGCCCCCATCTCCTCCATCGATGAGGAAACTTCCTCGCCTGACGCCGCCTGCTCGGTCGCTCCCTGAGAGAGTGTTCCTGCCGAATTTGACAGATCCTGGACGCCTTTGGACATTTGTTCAACCGATTCGCTGAGAGCACTCGAGCCCGTCGAAACTTCGCCAGCGATAGCCTTGATAGACTGAACCGCTTCGCGCGTCTTCATTCCCATGGTGTTGAGAGCCGCGGCGAGCACTCCAATCTCGTCTTTCCGGCGCAGGAAGGTTTCGTCCAGATTGCTACGCAGGTCGCCTTTGGCGATGGTATCGGCGAAGGCGACCCCAATCGCCAGGGGCCGCGTTATTGAACGAGCGAGAAGTATTCCAAGGAGAATGGACCCGAGGGCCGCGACTCCAAGAACAATGAGCATCAATAGACTGGTCTGGCTTGCAAGAGCTCCATTGTCCTCCATCGCCTTTTTTGCGGTCGCGAGGTTTTGGCTAATCATTGATTCGATCGTCGCCTGGACAGCGGTACCGTCTTTTTGCCCTTCCGCAAGGATTAGCGCTTGCCCCTCGGTATCCTTGTTGGCTTTATCGAGGACGATCAGGCGATCAACCAAATCGGTGAATGTTTTCCAACTAGACATGAGATCAGTGTAATTTTTCATATCTTCTTTGTCGCCGTCGATGGTTTCCTTGTAGGCAGCTGCATTATCATCGAATGTTTTTCTCAGACCACCTATCGTCTCACGGGCTGCATCTCCAGCGGCTCCCTGGAACGAGGACATATCCTTGATTGCCAAGAAAACACTCAGCATGGACACACCCATTTGGGTCAGGTGGGTTATGGGAACTGTTTCATTTGCATATAAATCATGGTCCGCATCGGCGAGCCGTCGTATGCTCGACACGCCGACTACTCCGACGGCAGCACCAATTAGGGCAACGACAAGAAATCCGATAATGAGTTTCATTCCAATTTTCATGATTTCCTCCAAGCCATACGGCAGTGAGTGAGTTCAGGTTTTCAATAAGGAATTCTAGATAGTTTTTTGGCGCTT
>CAWHFT010000106.1:0-15467 GCA_963828175.1 uncultured Spirochaetota bacterium | reverse complement strand
TGTCCTTTGGGCGCTGGTCAATGCAATGTTGAAATCAATGATCAAATGTATGATGCTGATATTCAAGACATCAGTTCTGTTGGAATGGCTATCATCTTTCATACTGGCATTAAGCTAAAAGCTGGGACAGTATTAAATAAACTATCTATTAACTATAAAAGGAATTCGGTTGCTAATTGATGGCTTTGTCGCTATGCAACGATTAAATGAACATGGTTTATTAGTAAGCGTTATCATGTTTATTCCTACGGCATTGGATGAAGTGCGGGCTAATAAATTGAAAATACTGGTATTTAGACTCAATCAGTTCAATATGGAGCAGAAATTGCTGATGATGAATTAACCGTTCGCTCAATGCATTATAGTATCGTGGATGCCTAGTCTCGATGGATGGCCATTTCGTCTCTTGCTGGTATACTTGAAAAGTAAACGTTTTTCTTCGAGTTTGGGTTGTTGCGCATGATGAACCTCCAATGTGAGTGTGAAAATATAAAAAGCCTAGATTATTTTAGACCCAATTTTAGTGTTGCCAAAACTGTAGCCAAAACTTGATAATCTCAGGAAGGGTTTAGAGATATTTGATGATATACAGGGAATGCGAGATTGATTTAATTATCAAATGAATATAGAATTACCTCTCTGTAAGGAATGCTAGGGAATGGTAAGGGAAGTACGGGACAAGTCTAGGGCGCCTTGGGGCGGCAGGAAAGCCGCCGCTCCGACCGCAGCGAGCGGCTCGGCGATCCCCAGGACCGAGCAGTATTTCGCTATCTCGCGGCCCGACGCTCTCCGAGCATGATGCGCTGGAGAAACGCGCCTCGACGAAGCCGCGCATCCCCTCCTCGCGCTCGCGGTGCTCGATCTCCCGCCGCTCGATCTCGCCTTTCCTCCCTATAGAGCCCGCCGCCGATCGGAGCGAGAGGGACAGGCTGTCCTTGGAGACGGGCTTGAGCAAATAGTCCATCACTGCGAGCTCCACGGCCTCGCGGGCGATGTCGAAGCGCTCGTAAGCCGTGATCAGGATGAAGGCGGCGATCGAGCCGCGGCGCCGGATCTCGCGGATGGCGTCGAGTCCAGAGATGCCGGGCATGCGCACGTCCATGAGGATCAGGTCCGGCGAGAGGACCGCGGCCCGCTCGATGGCCTCCCTGCCCGAGGAGGCGGTCCCGACCACATCGAACTCCGCGGCGAGGTCGCGGCGCACGATGTGGGAAATGCCCTCGACGACGGGCCGCTCGTCGTCGACCACCAGGATGCGGATCATGCTTCCCTCCCCGCAGGAAGGAAAATGCGGACCAAGGCCCCCTCTCCCAGGCCGCTTTCGATCTCGACGCGGCCGCGCCCGCCGGTGGCGAGGGACACCCTCCTGATCACGTTCCTGAGGCCGATCCCGCCCTCGCCGATCCCGTCCTCGCCGAGGCCGGCTCCCTGGTGGACGCCGTCGTCCATGCTCTCGCGCAGTATCCGGGCCACTTCCTCGCCGCTCATCCCCTCCCCCGTGTCCTCGACCGAGAGGACGGCCTCCTCGCCCTCCAGTCTCACGACCACGCGGACTTCGCCCCCTTCCTCGCGGTCCTTGAGGCCGTGGGCGACCGCGTTCTCGACCAGAGGTTGCAAGAGAAGGGCCGGCGCCTCCACGGAGAGCGCGGCCTCGTCCACCGACAGCCCGAAGCGGTAGCGCTCGCCGAAGCGGAGCCGCAGGAGCCATATGTAGCGCTCGACGCACTCGATCTCGTCCGACACCAGTACCGACCGCGCCGGAGGCTTGAGCACGTAGCGGATGAAGGCGGCGAGGTTGTCCAGGAAATCCGCGGTCCGGTCGGCATCCTCGGTGAGCGCGAGCTGCATCCCCGCGGAGAGCGTATTGAAGAGAAAATGCGGATTGATCTGGGTCTGCAGCGCGAGAAGCTCCGCGTCCTTCAGCCGGTGGTCCAGCTCGAGCACGCGCATCCGCTCCTGCATCAGCCGCCTCTCGACCTCCGCCTTGGACTTGAGCTCCTCGAAGGCGAGCCGGACGCTCTCCTGCATGCTCGAGAATGCGACGGTCATCGTCCCGATCTCGTCGCCCGAGCCGGGAAGGGGCAGCTCGTGCCCATACTCGCCCCGGCCCACCGCCCGCGCCGCCTCCGCCAGCCTCGAGATGGGGTCGGTCAGCTTGTACGAGTAACGGACCAGCAGCATGAAGCCCAGCAGGCTCGCCGCCACCACCAGAGCGGCGTTCGAGAGGATGACCGCAGAAATCTGCGCGCTGTAGCCCGAGTAGGCCGCCAGGCTATTCGATAGGAAGATCCCATCGATCTTCTCGATGAGGAAGCGGGCGAGCACGGCAGAGCGCTCCGAGCTCTCGAAGCGCGCGGTATAGGCCGCCACGTCGCGGCCCCGCTTGGCCGCAACGCTCGCCTCGGTGTCCTCGAGATAGCTGTCCATCACGCCCGCGAGGTCGCGCTGCAGGAGGAGCAGGTCGTCCTGCGACGATGTCGCGGTTGAGGCCCCGAGCCTCGTCGGAAAGCTTGGTCGAGAACCTGATGTAGTCCTTCAGCGAGTCTGAGCTCTTCGTCGTCAGGTAGCTCTCGAGCCCGGCCTCCGCGTCGCCCAGGAGGTTGCGCAGGCTCTCCATGCTCCGGTTCGAGCGGAACAGGAGCTCGACCGAGCGGGTGAGCTCCATCGAGGCGAAGCCCGAATACAAGGTCGTCATCGAGAGGATGAGGAGGATCAAGGCCGAGTTGGCGATGATCCGGCCGCGCACGGTCGAGAGGATCATCGCGTGCCGCCCTTCGTCTTGATGACGAGAAAGCCCGTCTCGACGGGACCCGCGGCCTTGCCGCCCTGCTTCTGGCGCAGGAAGGCCCTCACCGCCTCCTCGCCGATCCCCGTGGAGTCCCGCACCACGGTGGCCGCGACGACTCCCTTCTCGATATAGCGCTGGATGTCGGACGTCTCGTCCGCCCCGATGATGAGGACTTTGCCCACCTCGTTGAAATCGATGATGACCTGGGCGGCTCCGATGGTGTCGCGAGCGCTCGAGCACACAACCGCGTTGATGGAGGGGTTGTACCGCAGCATCGACTCGACCACGGCCTCGCCCGTGAGTATGCCCGGCTGGGCCGCGGCGACCGCGACGACGCGCGCCCCGCGGAAGCTCGCCAAAGTGGAGCGGACCCCGCGAGAGAACGGGTCTTCCACGCCGCTTCCCGCGTCGGCCGACGAGATCACCACGCCGACGCGGGCGGACGAGCCCAGGAGGCTCCCGATCACCTTGCCCCCCTCGATCCCCTGCATGAGCGAGCCCGAGCCGATGAACGGCCCGCGCTCGCCCGGCGGCGCGTCGGTGCCGACCGGTATGAAGACCACGCCGTTCCTCGAAGCCTCGGCGGCCATATCGGCGAGAGCGGGGCCGCGCGAGTCGCGCGCGGCGTACATGATGAGCCCGTCCACCTTGGCGTGCAGGGCTATCTGGAAATACCGGGCGGCCTCGGCGGCGTCGGCCCCGGGGTACCGAAAGACCTGTAGAGCAGCCCCCGTCAGGCCGGCCACCTTGGTGGCCCCGTCGAGCAGGCCGTTGAAGAACGAGTCGCCGGATTCGGGGAGCAGGATGACGAGGTGGTAGCGTTCCGTGTCGTCGCTCGCCGGGGCGGGAGTCCTGCGTGCACCCGACTGCGCTCCGAGATAGGCGCTGGCGAGGGCTGCCCGGGCCCGGCCGACGAGGGCCGCGTTCATCAGCGTCGCCCCGATGAAGGCGAGGCCGAAAACGATCGCGAGGATCCACGAGGCTTTCTTCATGGCCGAGTCAGTATACCATGCGGGAACCGCCTTGACAGACGCCTGAGGCGGCGCGACCATACTCATGTGTCCACGCAACCCTGGGAGGAACCATGGAAACCCTAGAGCTCAATACAGGTGAGGAAATCCGGGACTTCGTCTCCACCAAGCTGCAGGCCATCCTGGATTCCTATTCCATCCTCAACGTCGGATCGATCACCAGGTTCGTGGAACCGATCAACTACAACATGCGCGTCTCGGAGGCGTTGGACATGATGGCCTCCACCGAGGGCGTGAGCTCCCTGCCGGTCGAGGGCGACCGCGGCGTCATGGGCATCGTCCACCGCAAGGACCTCATGCACAAGAAGACCGCCCTCAGCGACCCGACCGTGGAGCGCTTCATCGGCACGGGCACCTTCACCGTCGACGCCTCCGAGAACTGCGAGAAGACGATGGGCCTCATCCTCGGCCGCGAAGTCGAGCAGCTCTACGACGACTTCATGATCTACGAGCGCGGCCGCTTCTTCGGCATCGGCACCTTCGTCGACCTCTCCCGCAACATCGCGGCCATCCGCAACGTGGACCTCGACAAGGCGCGCAAGATGCAGGAGTTCCTGATGACCCGCAATTCCGTCGGCGGACCGGGCATCGTCGTCGAGCGCTACGTCAAGATGGCCCATGCGATCGGCGGCGACTACCTGCAGTGCATGGACATCAACGACAGTCTCTCCATGCTCTCCTGCTTCGACGTCTGCGGCAAGGGCACGGCCGCCGCCCTGCTCACCAGCATCCTTTCGGCCTACTTCTCCACCCTCAAGGCGTGCGGCTCCCTCGCGGCCTACTCCCCGGCATCGATCCTCTCGACCCTCAACTCCGTCATCATGGACCAGACCCCCGAAGAGATCTTCGTCGCCGGCGTCCTCGTCTTCGTGGATCGCGTCAAGCGCGAGGTGACCTTCTACAACTGCGGCTTTTCGCCCTTGTACGTTTTCTACACCGACGAAGCCGAGGGCAAGACCAAAGGCAAGATCGTCAATCCCGACCTCTGGCCCCTGGGCATCAACCAGTTCGCCGATCCCAAAGGGAGCACCGTCCCCGTCCACAAGAATTTCCGCGTCTTCCTCCATTCCGACGGCCTCACCGACGCGCGCAACGAGCGAGGCGATCAGTACGGTGAGGAAAGCCTGCGCAAGTTCCTCTATCCGCGATGCATGAAGAAGGCCAAGGACCTGGTCGTCGAGCTGGACAATGAGATCACCACTTTCGTGGCGAGCGCCCCGCAGGCGGACGACATCACTGTTTTAGTCGCGGAAATAGCGTAAAAAGGGGGAGTACGGCCTCCCAAGCGGGAGGGCTCCTCGCAATCGATTGCAAGGCGGCGAGAAGAACTTTTTTGGGGACGGCATCTGGCGGGGCCTGTCGCCCTACTCCACCTCAAGAAAGTATCGCTGCGTTTACCCGTCCACGCCGCGAGCCTTCCATGATCGGGGAGCCCCCCACGGCCTATTCCGCGACTCCCCCTGCCTCCGGCCTCCTCGGCGTGGCGCGTTGGGCGATTTAGCGCCACGCCTGCGGTGGCCTCCGGCACCCCTACTCTGATAAGTGCCTTCGGCGCCGGCGCCACACCGGCGAGGCTGCGATTCGGTGTAGGGGTACCGAAGAAGACCGGAGGCATCGTATAAGCTCTTCGCTTTCGATAGGGGCAGCGGCGGGGATCGGGCGGACGCAGCGACCCTCGTCGATGACGTAAGGCGGCGGGTGTCACGCGGAACCACGAACCTCGCGAAGCAAAAATATTTAAACGTAGCGAGGTACGCGGATTCGCGTGACGGGGCCCGCCCTAGGCCGTCAGCAAAAAGTCTCTTCGCCGCTGACGGCTCGATCGTCGGGAGTCCTGTAGGCTGGCGACGATGCACTCCCCCTTTATCAATTCGCGCGGACCGCCGACGCGGGGACCGCCTTCGCGCCTGCCTCGATCGCGCGGATATTGAGGGGGATGTACTTGCGCTTGGACTCGGGGAAGAAGGCCGTGAGGATGGACTCGATGTGGTCCAGCCTGAAGGCCCCCGTCGCGCGGGAGAGCGCTCCCATCATCACCATGTTGGCGATCTTGGCGTCGCCGATCTCCTGGGCCAGCTCGGCGCAGGGGACCTCGACTACCCGGAGGTCCTTCCGCGAGGGCCGCGTCTTCACCAGGCTCGAGTTGACCAGCATGAGACTTCCCGTCCGCGCTATCTCTTCGCAGATCGGGAGAGAGTCTCCATTCATCACGACCGTAGAATCGGGCGAGGTCACCAGGGGGCTCGCGATCTCCGAGCTCGAGACGACGACCGATGCCCTGGCTATGCCGCCGCGCTTCTCGGCGCCGTAGAAGGGGAAGAACGTGACCTCGAGGCCCTCCTTCATCGCGCAGTAGACCCAGAGCTGGCCCAGGGAGATGATGCCCTGGCCGCCGAACCCTGCCATGAAGGTCTTCTCCGTCATTTGTCGCCTCCCTGGCCGGCGGCCGGCACCGCTGCGGTCAGCTCGTTCTTGATCTCGCCGAGCGGGAAGGCCGGCACCATGTCGCTCGCCACCCAGGTCGCGGCCTCGATGGGGCTCATCTGCCAATTGGTCGGGCACGGCGAGAGCACCTCCACCATCGTGAATCCGATGCCTCTCATTTGGGCCTCGAAGGCCCGCTTGATGTACTGCTTGGTCTTGCGGACGTTCGCCGCCGTGTCCACGGAGCCGCGGGCTATGTACTTCGTGCCGCGGAGCGTGGCGAGCATCTCGCAGACCTGGATCGGGTACCCCATGCCCGCGCCGTCGGGATCGCGGCCGTGGGGCGCAGTCGTCGCCTTCTGGCCCACGAGCGTGGTCGGGGCCATCTGCCCGCCGGTCATGCCGTAGATCGCGTTGTTCACGAAGATCGTCGTGAACTTCTCGCCGCGGTTGGCGGCATGGACGATCTCGGCCGTGCCGATCGCGGCGAGGTCGCCGTCGCCCTGGTAGCAGATCACCAGGTGATCGGGGCGCATGCGCTTGACTCCCGTGGCGCCGGCGGGTGTCCGCCCGTGCGGCACCTGCACCGAGTCGAAGTCGAAATAGAGGTCGGCCCAGATCGAGCAGCCCACGGGATTCATGATGATCGCCCGATCCTGGACTCCGAGCTCGTCCACGGCCTCCGCGATGAGCCGGTGGATGACGCCATGACCGCAGCCGGGGCAGTACTTGGTCTGCACCGATACGAGGCTCTTCGGGTGAGCGTATGTCAGTTCCATCCCATTATCCTCTTCGCTTCGGCGAGTACTTCCTCTTCGCTCGGCACGATGCCGCCGCACCGGCCGAAGAAATCGACGGCGGCGACGCGCGAGCCCGCCGTGAGGCTCGCCCCGAGCCGGACGTCCTGGACCATCTGCCCCATGCTCATCTCCACCACGAGGAAGCGCTTGCCCAGCCCGGCGAGAGCGGCGACCTCGTCCTTGGGGAAGGGCCAGAGGCTGATCGGACGCAACAGGCCCAGCTCGAGGCCCGCCTCCTTGGCGGCCTGGATAGCCCCGAGACAGACCCGGCTCGCCGTGCCGTAGGCGACGAGGACGAGCTCGGCCTTGTCGACGTTCACCGCCTCGAATCTCGTGCGCGAGCGGGCGATCGCCTCGTAGCGCTCGAAGCGCTCCCTCACCTTGGCCTCGAGGATCGGCGGGTCGATGAACAGCGACGAGACGTGATTCGGCGCGCCGCTCGAGCGGTCGTTGCCCACCGCCCACGGCCGCCGCGGCCGCTTCGAGGCGTCGCGCGCCGGCGGAAGGACCACTCCCTCCATCATTTGCCCGATCAGTCCGTCGGCGAGGATCATCACGGGCATGCGCCAGGCTTCAGCGAGGTCGAAGGCCTCGTAGGTGAGGTCGGCGGCCTCCTGTACGCTCTTGGGCGCGAGGACGAGGTGGTAGTAGTCGCCATGGCCGCCGCCGCGCGTGGCCTGGAAGTAGTCGCCCTGCGAAGGAGCTATTCCTCCGAGCCCCGGGCCCGCCCGGGCGACGTTCACGACGACGCAGGGGACGTCGGCGCCGCAGGCGTAGGATATGCCCTCCTGCTTGAGCGAGACGCCCGGGCTGGAGGACGAGGTCATCGCCCTGCCGCCCGCGGCCGACGCGCCGAAGACCATGCTCATCGCAGCCACTTCGCTCTCGGCCTGGATGAACACCCGGCCACGGTCGAGCATCCCCGCCGCCATGTACGCGGTGAGCTCGTTCTGGGGCGTGATCGGATACCCGAAATAGGCGTCGCAGCCGGCCCGGATGGCCGCCTCGCCGATCGCCTCGTTGCCTTTCATCAAGCGCTTTTCTTCGGCCATTTTAAGCTCCTCTACAGCTTGTAAACCGTGATCGCCACGTCGGGGCAGACCACGTAGCAGTTGCCGCAGGCGATGCACTTGTCCTCGGCCACCGCCTTCACCGGGTAGTAGCCCCAGGAGTTCGGCGTGTCGTCGGCCGCCAGGACCTTGGTCGGACAGGATCCGACGCACAGCAGGCAGCCCTTGCAGCGCTCCCGGTCTATCTCCAGCTTTCCCTTGAATGCCATCTATTCCTCCCTCGGCTTCATCTGCTCGCCAGCGCCGCGAAGGCGATGGAGGCGAGCTTCGTCTCGCCAGTGTCGGCCCTGCTCGTGAGGACGATGGGAGCGGCCGCCCCCATGACGATGCTGGCGCATTTCGCTCCCGCCATATCGACAAGGCACTTGTACAGAATGTTGCCGGCCTCGATGTCAGGTGCGACGAGGATGTCGGCGTCGCCCGCCACATCCGAGCTTATGTTTTTGATCCTGGCGCTCTCGGCGCTGACGGCGTTATCCAAAGCGAGCGGCCCGTCCACGACGCAGCCTCCGAGCTGGCCGCGGCGGCACATCTGCGCGATCACCGCCGCGTCGACCGTGCAGGGCATCTTGTCGTAGTTGACCTTCTCGACGGCCGCGAGCATGGCCACTTTGGGAAGCACGAGCCCCAGGGCCCGCGCCGCTCGCGCCGCGTTCGCGATGATGGCGAGCTTGGCGTCCAGGTCGGGCGCGATGTTGATGGCCGCGTCGGTGACGAACAGCAGCTTGTGATAGGACGCGACCTCCATCACGGCGACGTGGCTTGCGAGCGATCCTGCGTTGATGCCGCTTTCCTTGTTGAAGGCGGCCTTGAGGAGGATCGAAGTGTCGACGAGCCCTTTCATCAGGACGTCGGCGTCGCCGGTCTTCACCAGGCGCACGGCCTCCGCCGCCGCCTCCGCCGGGCTCTTCGCCTGGATCCGGTCGAATCGCGCGAGGTCCAGGCCTTCTTCGGCCGCGAGGGCGTCGATGGCCGCGAGATCTCCGATGAGGATGGGGTCGGCGAGGCCGTTCACCCAAGCGTCGACCGCAGCCTCCAGCGCGGAGGCATCCTGGGCGGCGGCCACCGCAATCCGCTTGCGCCCGGATTTCCTCGCGGCATCGACCATCTCGGCGATCGTCTTCATCCGGTAATCCACCTTTAATAACCCAATACCGTCGCTTCTCCGCAAAGCACGCTCATCCCGGCCACGGCCAGGGCCTCTAGCTCGCCCTCGCCGGGGTAGACCGCGACAGGGGCGATGAAGGCACACATTTCTCCGATATTTGTCATCATGTCCGAAGAAAATGCAATCCCCCCGGTGAGTATGATCGCGTCCACCTTCCCGGAGGCGGCGGCGGAGAGGGCCCCTATCGCCTTGGCGACGCCGTACGCGAAGGCCCGGAAATGCAGCTCGGACCTGGCGTCGCCCGCCTTGATCCGCTTGTCGATGACCCGCAGGTCGTTCGTCCCCTCCAGGCTCACGAGCCCGCCCTTGCCGTTGATCATCGAAAGCACCTCGCGAAGCGAATGCTTGCCCGAAAAGCAGAGCCGGGCGAGATCCCCCACCGGCAGGCTTCCCGATCGCTCCGCGCTGAAAGGCCCCTCTCCGTCGAGCGCGTTGTTGACGTCGACGACTCGCCCCTCCAGGTGGAGGCCGATCGATACGCCGCCGCCCATATGGGCGACGATGAGCCGCGCCTTTTCATAGCTCAGCCCCCTTTCCCGGCACCAGCGCCTCGCCACCGCCTTTTGATTGAGGGCGTGAAAGATCGAGCGGCGCGCGAAAAGTCGGTGCCCCGCGACACGCGCCACGTCCCAGAGCTCGTCGACGACTACGGGATCGGCGATGTACGCCCCGATGCCGAGCGGAGACGCTATCCGATCCGCCAGCAGTGCGCCGAGATTGCTCGCATGCTCGCCGTAGCGCCCTTGCGCGAGATCGTGGAGCATGGCCGGCCCCACCCCGTAAATGCCCCCGACGAGTGGCCGGAGCAGCCCGCCCCTTCCCATGACGAGGGAGAGGCGGCCGAGTTCGAAACTGCGCCTCGCCATGGCCTCGCGCAACTGCTTTTCCCGGTAGGGCAGCTGGGACGCAATCGAGCTGAAGCTCGAAGCCAGGTCGCTCGTGATCTGCTCGTTCTCGCTGAAAAGCTCTGTCCCTTCTTCGTAAACCGCCATCTTGGTGGACGTTGAACCAGGGTTGATGACGAGAACGCACCGCGGCATATCTCTAATTATACCATTAGGTCCGAAGTGAACAAGCGAAAAATACAAATAATGAAAGAGTGTTTCATTATTTGAAACGAACGGGCTTTCCTACTTCGTTTCGATTCGGGCACTAAGAATTTTCACCATATAAAGTTGAAGGTAGAGCTCGAGCGCCTGGTGATTCTTGATCTTCATTAGAGTAGGCGAATCGGCGAGGCTGGAACCGAGGTTCTTCACGCGCTCGGTAGTAAAGCTCGAGCCCCCCAAGTTGCGCAGGACGCCGCGCAAATAGTCCCTGGCGAGGCTGTTGACGTCGTAGCTCAGGTTCTTCTTGGCGTCCAGGCTGAGCAGAGTGTTCCAACGCTCCTCGAGCTCGCGCAGGTATTCGTCGAGGCTGCGGCCCCGAGGAAGAAGCTCCGTGGCTATGCGATTCGCGGCGGCCTCGAACTCCGCCCGCCTCTCCTTGGCCGTGAGGACCCGCGCACCCTTCGGCGGCGCCTTTTTTGCCCCAGCCGTCTCTCGGGCATCGCGCTCTGCCTGGCTTCGGGAGCCGCCCTTGTTGCGTCCTCTGGCGAGCCGATGGACGAGTTTGGCGATGCCGGAGATGAACGGCATCGAGTACCAGAACGGAAGGAGCATCTTGGCGTCCACGAGGAGGCGCTTGCGCGACAGGTCGAGGAGCTCGTCCAGCGGTACGAGGTCCACCTTGTAGAAGAGCCGATCGACGTCGGGGGGGAGCTCGCCCCGCGACGCGGCCTCGTCGCGAACCAGGGGCAGAAGCCGGTCGCGGATGAACGCCTCCAGGAGGGGGAAGCGGACTTCCACCAAAGCCACCAGCTCCGCGAGGAAGGCCTCGTCGCCATCCATCGCGGGACTGGACTGGAAATCCTCGAGCAGACGCTTCCATTGGTCGAGCAGCCTCGTGCGGAGGTCGGACCTGGCCTCGGAAATGAGCCTGACGGCCAGCAGCAGGGCCTTGTCCTTGGCGACGTACGCCCTCCGGCCGCTCGTCGACACGATGAGGAGCTCGGGCAAGGCCCCGCCCTCGGACTTCGTCGTTTTCTCCCTGATCCTCGACTCGAGCTCTTCCTTGCTGAGCTTGCCCAGTACGAGCCCGCCCTTAGGGTCCTTGAAAGCGAAGATCTCGTCGATGGTGAAATGGTAGGGGGGCTTGCGGATGCAGAGGTCGAGCGCTTTGATCGCAGCCTCGAGGTCCTGGAGCCGCTGCGACTTGCCCTTGTAGTGATTGACGAAGAACTCGGCGAGTATGGCCGATTGATGGTAGGACCAATCCTCCGCGTTCTTGTCCTTTTTCTTGTCGAGATCCTTCTTCACCGCGCTGACGAAGTACGCCCAGAACGGATAGGTGAAATCCGAGTCCGAGCGGACCATGCCCTTGACCGCCTCGAGGGGCTTCGTGAGCACGACGCTCATGGCGTCCTTGAGCTGGCCCTCCTTGCCCGGGAAGGCGTTCACCAGCTTGTTGAACATGTACTCCTTATTGGCGCCCTTTCGCAGGTATTGCCGGAGCTTGAACACGGCGTATTCGAGGAGCTTGTCCGGCACGAAGGCGGAAGGCACGACGAGAGGACGGACCCCGTCCGGAAAGGAGAGGCGATACAGGGGCACTTGCTTCTCGGCCTCGGCCGTCGCCGAGACGGGCGCGACCGAGACGGGATCGGCCGAGACGGGCGCGGGAGCGGCAGCCTGATCGGCGGCCTTGGCGGCAGCATCCGAGACGGCGCCGAGATCCGTGTCGACTGAAATCGCCTGGATCCACTCCCCCGGCACCGTTATCTTGAGCGAATCCTCGTCGGGAAAGGGCACGTCGGCATTCTCGTCCATGCGACGATATTCCTGGAAAAAAGCCTCCGAGTAGTATTCCGGCAAGATTATGGACCGGATCTCGTTGCCGCTGGTCTGGAGCACCAGTTTGTTGTCTTTGGCGAGAAGGAAGAGCTTGGGGACGAGGACGATGTCGGGGTTCAGCGAGAGGTCGCGATAGACGGGCTCGGATTGGTCGGAAACTCGCGCTTGGCGCTGGACGGCTTGGGCGAAAATCTTGTAATCGAGCTCGCTCAGGTTGTTGCGATGAGCGAAAGACCTGACGAGCTGGTAGACGTCGATACCGCGACCCATGACTTAACATCGTAGCCGATACCTTCCCAACGGGCAAGGCATCGTCGAAAAACCTTCGCGGGGCCGGGTGCCGCGCAGAAACAGAAAAGCCGCCTCCCCGGGAAGCGGCTTCGTCGAAGCGCGAGGGATAGCGACCTCAGGCTCTGGTCTTGTGTCTGTTTCTTCTCTTCTTCTTCTTGCGCTTATGCGTCGCTATCTTCTTGAGCTTTCGCTTCCTACCACAGGGCACTGCAGCACTCCTTCACTACTATTGAAGGCGTCAGTATGCACGCCCGCCGCTGCCTAGTCAAGTACACGGGTCTGCCACGTATAGCGGCGAGCCTCTTCCGCAGTATATTAACACGTGGCGGACAAAGGAGCACGACGAATGGAAGAGGCATCGGTAGACATACTCACGCGTGAATGCTTGACGGAAGATTGCGGGAAGGCAATCGAGCTCGAAGAGCTCAAGGCCAAGCTGTCGGGCGAACCGGACTTCTTCGCCGACGACCATTACTGTGCGGGCGCAGGCTCGTATTGCGAGGACGCGGATCTCTGCGTGCAGCTCGTAGCTCATGCCCACCTGCCCACTCGCTTCGGGGACTTCGAGATCTACGGCTTCTACGATGCGCGCGAGGACAAGGAGCATACCGCCCTGGTCTACGGAAGCGTCTCGGGCAAGCGCGCAGTGCCCGTGCGCGTCCATTCCGAATGCCACACGGGCGATGTGCTCGGCTCCCTCCGCTGCGACTGCCGAGACCAGCTCGAGGCCTCCCTGCGCTTCGTTAGCTCCCAGGAATGCGGAGCGGTCGTTTACCTCCGCCAGGAGGGCAGGGGCATCGGCCTGCTCAACAAGATCAAGGCGTACCGTCTCCAAGAACTCGGTCTCGACACCGTCGAGGCGAACATCTACCTGGGCTTTCCTGACGAGGCCCGGGACTACAAAGTAGCCGCCAAAATCCTCGCCCTGCTCGGCATCGAGTCTGTAAAACTGCTGACCAACAACCCCGACAAGATAGACAAGCTCAAGGCCGAAGGCGTTTCGGTCGAGGGCCGGCTGCCCTTGGTGATTGCTCCCAATCCCCAAAACGAGGGCTACCTCTCGGTCAAGCGCGAGAAGATGGGCCATCTCCTATAGGTGAGCGGCCTTGCAAAGCGCGTAAGCTTCTATTATAACCGTAGCTGTGGATCTTTGGGCCGACCAAGGTCGGGCGGTCCTGTCCGGGAAAAGGAGCGTTGAAAAGTATGATCGCCAAGTCCGACATGCCGAACATCAACGAAAAACACCCCGACGGGGTTAAGCCCGACGGAACACCGTATCGCGTGTTGATCGTCGACGACTCGATGTTCATAGCGAAGCAGCTCGGCCAGATCCTCACGTCCGAAGGCTTCGACGTGGTGGGTACTTCGGGCGACGGCATGGCTGGCCTGGAGAAGTACAAGGAGCTTTGCCCGAACATCGACCTCGTCACGATGGATATCACGATGCCCAAGATGGACGGAGTGACCGCGCTCGAAAAGATCCTCGAGTTCGATAAGAACGCCTGCATCGTCATGGTGAGCGCCCTCGGCAAGGAGGACGTCGTCAAGAAGTCCCTCCTCCTCGGAGCCAAAAGCTATATCGTCAAGCCTCTCGACAGGAAAAAGGTCCTCGAACGCATTCTCGCTGTCCTGAAGCGTTAATAGGCAGAAGCCAACCGCAAGCCAGCCGCCGAAACCGGCCTCGCCAAAACTATCTCGCAGCCGACGCCCGCAGGGCGCTTCTCCCCCGAGAATCCTAACTACGTGTGAAGATGCCCCCGCATTTGACTGGGATTTGGAAGAGGGAGCGCGAGGGGGAAACCTTTCTGCAAAGGTTTCCCTCTCGCTCTGATTACTTGCCGATCTTGGCTATGAGCGAGTCGACCTTGTCTCCGTAGCGGTCCGGCGCGTCGGTCTTGGCGACCTGCAGGAAGCCCTTCGCGTCGTCGAGGCGGTTCTGGGCGTAGGCATTGACCCCCAAGGCGTAGTTGGTGATCGCTGGATCGCAGCCGAGGGCGAGGGCCCGCTTGTAGTGGCCATCGGCGCCGTCGAAATCGTTCTGGGCGTAAGCGATGAGGCCGAGGTAATACTCGGGAACATAGCTCGCCGCGTTCATGGACTCGGCTTGATTGAAGGCGTCGGTGGCGTCGCTCCAAGCCTTGTTGGCGTACTTGCGCACGCCCAGGGCGACGAGCTCGGGGAAGGTCTTGCGCGAATCCAGATATGCTTCGAAGGCCTTGTCCGTGGCGTCGGTGCCGTACCAGGTGCCGACGAGCTTCGCGACGGCGCTCTGGTTGTCGTCGAGGCTCGCGTCCTTGCGGAGCGCGGCGATGGCGTCCCATATGAGCCGATTGAACGATTTGTCGTCGCTGTTGAGCAGGAAGGACACGAAGGCCCAGGCCTGCGGATAGAAGACGTCGAGATCCGCGCGAGCCTCGTCCTGCCCGATGGCGAGCAGTTTGTCGAAGGGCAACAGGAGGCTGCGGTCCTTGAGGGACTTGACCGTCTCGAGCCAGGCGAGATTCTCGGGGAAGTCGAGCTTGCCGGCCGTGTCGTCCCATTTTGCGGACTCGAACCAGACGGCGACGCCCTCGCGGATCCAGAGCGGCGGGTTGGGTATGAACGCCTTGATGAACTGCACGAATGCCTGGTGAGCTAGGCTCGCCGAGAAGTCGGGCTCGTCCTTGGTGAAGATGAGGAGCTCGGATCGCTCGGGGCTCGGATAGTGCAGGTAGACGAAATCGTCCTTGGTCTCGCCGACCACCTGGTTCATGTAGACGTCGAAACCGGCCTTGTCCTTGAACTCGCGGACATTGAGCTTGGCTTTGAGGTCGGCCGGGTCGTAGCGGAAGAATCCGTCATAGAGGCCGAAGAGTGCCTCGAGATGCCGGACCAGCGAGTCGGCACGGTCCTGTCCCAGCTCAGAGAGCACCGTGTAATGATCGCTGGTAGCTTGGCCGAAGACGGCTGCGGCAAGGGTCGCGGCCGGCGCGGTGTTGTCGGCAGGCGCGGCGGGCGGCGTAGC